>NZ_JAMFRV010000574.1 GCF_026224925.1 Pseudomonas sp.
CATCGCGAGCTTGAAGTGCTCAAACTGATTGCTCAAGGCAGCTCAAATCTGCAAATTGCCGAGCAACTGTTCATCTCCCTGCACACGGTAAAAACCCACGCACGGCGCATTCACAGCAAACTGGGTGTCGAGCGGCGTACCCAAGCGGTGGCGAAAGCCAAAGCGCTAGGGTTAATGGCCTAAGAGACGTACGTACAAGGCACACGGTCTTTTCTTGCTTTCGCTGTCGGCAGCGTTACTTTAATCAAGCAATAAATATCGCTGCGCAATGGCTCTGAGGCGTGTTAATAGACGCACTTTTGAGCGGCTCACAATGTTCTCGTTTGGCAGGATGCCTTACGGGAGTGGGTCGTTTTAACCTTGGAGCTACTGTATGAACGTTGCAACGATTTTACCCCGCTTGAACTCGAATAGCTCTACCACTCTGTTGACCCAACAGGCCGGCATCATCGGCAAAGCCTCTGCACTCTATGTTGATCAACTGCGAAAAACGCCGTCGTTGCGCGAAGTCGCATGGGCACTGTTGAATCGCCGTTTGGACAGCCTTGTCCACGAGCCAAATCCAGACATTCTGTTTATCAATAACCAGGCCTCTGATGGTTCATTTTCCAGTTCAGTGGTCCTGACTGACGCTCTTCTACATGCACTAATCCATGGTGTTTCGGCGTTTAGACATGACAGTGTGGGTTTCTATATGCGTCACGACTCGGTGGATGATGCGCAGCGTGTGCCAGAGATGTCGGTGACAAACGTGTTAGAAATTATCGAGGAGTTAGTGCCAAGATTGCTAGCCGCCTATAACGACAGCTTGGATGAATTCTGGTCGACAACCATTGAAAGCTTCGATGAGCTGACAGGTGCCGAAGAGCTCGACAGGGGTACTCGGCATACAATGTTAAGTGCCCTGCAAAACGCCACGTTGAACAGTGAGGTAGAACTCCAGCACTTGCAGGGTGTACTGACATCGGACGAAAAGACGCGGCTGACTGAAGTGTTTGATGGACTATCCGAGACCGGCGTTTACAGGCTGTCACTGGAGGACAGTGAGGGTTCATTTGCAGAGCTGACCACGGCGTTCGTAGTCTCTCAAAGGGAAGAGACAGTTGATCTTCTGACTGCACAAAGCAGTGAGGGTGTGGTGTTTCTTCACACGTGCGACAGGGGATTGGAAAGATTTAATTCGTTTTCAATGCTGGAGAAGGCATTGGCCGAGCGTTTGGCCGATCCCGATGCTCGCCGTTTTCTGCTGGCGGATCTACTACTGTCAGACCGCGCACGTTTTGACGCCAATACCCCAGAAAGAATGGGTATTCGTGTTCACTTTGCGGTCGTCGTCAAGTCGCTGTTAAACGGTCGAACGCTTAGATTGCGGCGTAAGCAAACTCAGGATTTAGAGTACGTTTTCAATGACGCTCGACAGCACAACGAGGACTTGGCTGCGTTCCTTCGCAAAACCAGTGAAGTTCAATATATGCAGTTTTTCGATATTGCCCTAGAGGCCCGACTCGAGGAGTTAGCAGGGGAGGTGCGACGACGAGCGCGTCCTCATTGGTTGAGGACCGCCTCCGAGTGGGAGCGCGAGTCGTATGGGGTTTTTGAAGCGGAGTACTTGCGCCGGGAGCTGGCCGCCAGTGAGGCGTTGGCCGGACTGGAATCACTGGAAGGCTACGCCCTGGATAAAATTAAAAATTATATTCATCTGCACTTGGGCTACCTGGTAGACCCTGCGCGCATTTTCATAACGCTGCAGGACGACATCGAACTACGTGACGGAACACTCAAATACAGCCATAGAAAATCATTGCTTGAATTCGCTATCGAGGGACTTGCGACTCCTCATCCTACGTTGCAGCCAGTTATAGAGGTTCCTGAAGAGAGCCGCAACGCTGCTCTAACGTTCGAGTTCATGGTTAAGCTGATCGCTGAACTGGATATCCGGCACCATTACGGGCAGGAAATGCAGGATAGATACGTTCAGCCCGCTACCCTTCGGGCGATGGTTCATCTGCGAGACAGCACTATTTCGTTAAGTGCCTGGGCGGCAAAGCTTCAGGGTCATCTCTCGGATCGCGGCCTGGCGCTGATTAACACGGTAAGCGGTGATAAAATCAAACCCGGCTTTCGATCGTCCTTGGGCAGGCTCTCATTCGGGGGGGCACGCAATTACCTTCAAGACTTGATCGTATTCCACGAAATCCGCGATGCCGGCGACCCGGACGTACATTATGTACTGTATGCGCCTGGGGCCCCAGGCGGCCGCGATATGTTCGAGTTCGACAGCTGGCGTAAATTGGGTTTCGAAGTTGTCAGTTGGTTAAACGGCGAAAGTGGAGCGCGGTACGTATTAGACCAAACAGCGGAGGGCGTTCGAGCTGATATCTCAAATTTCATTTTTTCGATTCAGAGTATGCCGACCCGATGGCGTGAAATGAGTGTTGGATTTATTCCCTTTGCGGGCTGGAACTTCGAACAAAGTTTGAGCGCATTGGTGGGTTTCAAAATCGAGCGGTATCTTGCTGAGCAACAGATTGTCACACCGGGAGAGTACCTGGAAGACAGCTACGCTGACCGGCAAACACTGGCGCTGTTCAATGCCAGAATTGCCGCGCTAAACAGCGCTTACTCCAACATCACGACATTAGTGTCTTACCGTGATTATTGTCATGGCCAAGGCAAAAAAATGATTTCTGACTACTTAAAAACAATGGGGCTGCATCAAACGATTGACCCGGACACTGTTTATTTTGACGTGTACAGCAACGTGCGTGACGAGTCTCCCGACTTTAGTCGCTACACGCGCTTGGAAACCTTGACCAGCTTGTTCATGAAGGGTTACTCCAACGAGTACGCATTTAGTGATCGTGCGATTATGTATTCATCCATAGGTCAGGACCTGTCGGAACTGCCTTTGAGTTTTATTGACCGAAAGTTGCGCTCAGCCCTCGGGACCAATTACATCGATAAAATAAGCCGAGAGCTACAGGATCCCGGGCATCAACACTACGGCCGTCGCCGGGCGCTGTTTGCTAAACGCAAGCAGTTCGAGATGAACCGGGACGCTTTGATTGAGCGTCTGAACGGTCGGTTAACTCACGACCAATATCACTGGCTAATGCGATGCATAGTGAATTTCAGCTCGTCCCAAACCGACGACGATATCGGCAATAGTTCAGTTAGCTCGCTGCACCTTAACGATCGATTGATCGAGGGGCTTTTAATTTTTAAAGACTTTGACAGCGCTGACCCTGCCTACAGTCTGACCTATACGCCTGGCGCTCCTGATGGTCTGCTGTTCAGGAAAACGAGTGATATCGTTTCGACGATGCAGAATTCGGACATGCCTAATTACTACTACTTACGAGCAAGTTATAAGGATCAGCGTGTCATAGGATCGTTGGTCGATAAGCTGGGGAAAGGCGACGCTGACGGATCGAACATTGCACGCATTAATGGCCAACATCGAATTACCGACTTGGAGCGGCTATACGACCAGACCATTGAGCGCATGATTCAGGACGTCGACGATCAAACTTCAAGCGCTGGAGAATTGCTGCTGAATTTGGGTTACACGGTCGTAAAATGGACCGCCATAATCTTGCTATTACCGTTCCCGGCAGGTTCGTTAGCGGTGGGCTTGTTGGACACATCGATTACCCTTGTTCGAGGTTATCTGGCGTACTGCGACGGAGATCGGGCCTCTGCACTGATCTTTTTTGCGTGGGGAACCTACGGTTTAGCCATGGGGGGCTTAGGCGTCAAGACGGTTATAGAAGGCGGGAAAAATTTAGTGTGGGCTGGCGTTATTTGGTCGGGAAGAAAACTGTCGCCTCATGGAAAATATAACCTTCTCTCAGCTTGAATAGCGTCAGGAGCTAATGAATCGCCGCGTTAGGTGGCAAATGACTCAAGCGTTCAGTGAGCCGTAAGCGCTGAATCGGATCGTCACTCAGCAATAACGCATGCTCCAGGTCAAAGCGCTCTGCCTGTGGACACTCTAGCGTTTGATACAGGCTGGCTCGGGCCAAGTGATCACTGGTGGTCGCTTGGCCGAGTTCCAATACGCGGTCAGCATCTTTGAGCGCTGCCAAAAAGTCATCGTTCATTTGATGCAAGTGCCTGAGGTTTCGCGACAGTCGCTGCACCATGGCCATCTCGGTAGCTCGCACCATGTGTTCGGCTTTGAGTTGCATTTGCGGGCCAAATTGGCGCACCAGCAGTTCCCGGCAGTCTTTCGGATAAAGCCTGCGCCCGCCGCAAGGGTCAAGCAGGTGATCAGCACCCGGTACCCGTAGCAGGAAATGCCCGGGGAAATTAACCCCTTCCAGCGGGATCTCCAAACGCCTTGCCACTTCCAGCGCCACAATCGCCAGCCCTAACGGTTGTCCGCGCCGACGCTGCAGAATCTTGTGCAGCAGCGCCGTCTGCGGCTTTGGCTGACTCCCGTCATCCTGCTGAAACCCCAAGGTACTCAGGCGACGTAACAGTGGTTGAGCCAATTCGCTGGCTGGCAGCATAGGCAAAGTAGCGCTGATCTGACGTTTTAGATCCTCGACGATTTGCAAACCATGGGGCATTGAAAACTCAGGGTCGTGTTCGGCCGACACCCATAAAGCCGCTTCAAGGACAGATGGCGCAATGCGTTGCAGGCTGGCAAGGCAGGCTTGGCGTGGGGTCATTAACCTCTCCGGTGCAATCAGGCACAGTACTTCTTGAAGTGATTTATAAAGTCGGCCTTCGCACTCCCGTTTTAGCCCCAGCAGTAGATTTCGTCCAGCGTCCTCTTGTTTGGGCTTAATTGTGCCTGAGCGGTCCATCGTTTTTTTTTCCAACGCCTATACTCTCTGTAGAAAAGTAACCGGGAGCACCGCCTATGTTCGCTCTCATGCAAAGCTCACAAATGGAGACACTGCATTTCATCGTCGATCCGGAAACCGGACTTAAAGCAGTGATCGCGATTCATAACAGCCAAAGGGGCCCTGCTCTCGGAGGCTGTCGCTATATTGATTATGTCGACGAACAAAGTGCCATACAGGACGTCATTCGTCTGGCTCACAACATGAGTTATAAAGCGGTGCTGGCCGGTCTGCCCTATGGCGGCGGCAAAGCGGTGATCATGCGTCCAGCACACGTTCCTAATCGCGCGGCCTTGTTTGAGGCGTTCGGTCGGTTTATCGATAGCCTGGACGGGCGTTACATCACCGCCATCGACAGTGGCACTTCCAGTGCCGACATGGACTGCATTGCTCAGCACACCCAACACGTGACCAGCACCACTGAATCGGGAAACCCCTCACTGCACACCGCTATGGGCGTGTTCGCAGGCATCCGCACTACCGCCATGGCGCGTTTGGGCAGCGACAACCTCGAAGGTTTGCGCATCGCCGTGCAAGGGTTGGGAAATGTAGGCTACCCGCTGGCCGAACAATTACACGCTGCGGGGGCTGACTTGCTGGTCAGTGATCTGGACAGCGGCAAAGTTCAACTGGCCATGGAACAATTTGGCGCTCACCCGATTGCCTGCGATGCCTTGCACAGCACACCCTGCGATATATTTTCGCCGTGTGGGTTGGGCGGGGTGCTCAGCAGTAAAAGTGTTGGCGAACTGCGCTGCGCCGCCGTCGCGGGCGCGGCCAGTAACCAATTGAGTAACGTACAGGTTGCCGATCAGTTGGAGGGCCGAGGCATTCTCTATGCGCCAGACTATGTGATTAATTCAGGAGGACTTATTTACGTTGCGTTGCAACATCAGGGCGAGCCCTTAGGCACGATCACCGCGAATTTATCGCGGATCGGCGTCAGGTTGACCGAGGTATTTGCCCACGCTCAAGCGGAGAAACGTTCACCGGCCCATGTCGCTAATGCATTAGCGGAAAGGCTGTTGAGTGGAGGGTATTAAAAAAGATATAGGCAGGCGCCAATGTGTTGGCGAGAGGCCTGACGCGGTCTGCATCCTTAATATTGCCATCACTATCAATCCTGTTTTAGTGCTCAATAACATGGCGCCATTAATCACGCGCACTGGCGCACCGCCCATTCATTAATTCAATGGCCTTATTGTTGAATATCCGTTTGCGGGCGTGCACTGTAATGGCGTTATGGTTTGAGTTGCTTACGCCGTATCTGCTGGGCTCCACCATTAGCCTATCGGCCCTGAACTCGCCTTAGGCTTAATAGCCCTGGGTTTGCTGATCGTAAACGGGTTCGGCGCTTGAAACCGTGCGTTTTTCTTTCTTCCAAAAAGATGGCGCGCCTTCAAGTTCTTACCTTAAATTTTCCCTTGTCGTTCACCTGGAAAGTTGACGTGGTTTTCGCGCGCGCAGTTTCGCCTGAAATGTAACTTACAAAGATGGATGGCTACCGAAGAGTGTCCGCACATGGCTTTCTTTCCAGGTTTTCTGTCGGTGGTCTTCGTCGTTCGAAACCAGGCTGACACGCTCGAAGCACTGCTTTCAAATGCGACTGAACTCATCGCGTCTATCGTCAGCGATTACGAATTGATCGTCGTGGACAACGCATCCAGCGACGACAGTATTTCTCTGCTGAAACGGCTGACCGATGAAAGTGGTTTTGCCAACCTGCAAATCTACGCGTTGACCAAAGAAGTTGATCTGGATACGGCATCGTGGGTCGGACTGGAAAGTGCACTGGGGGATTTCGTGGCGGTGATTGATCCGCTGGCGGACGATATCGGTTATCTACCAACGATGCTTGAGAAGGCGGTAAGCGGCGCCGATGTGGTGTTTGTCTGCAATACCGAAAGACTGATGCAGAGCGTGCTCTACCGTTTTGCCTATCGGTTGTTTCACAGTGCTTACAGCTGGTTCAACAACATCCATTTGGCCAAGGAAGCGCCGCAGTACCGAATGCTGAGCAAGAAGGTGATCAATTTCATCCTGCAGCATCCCAAACCTGCGATGAGCTATCGCCACTTGCCCGCAACCGGGGGATTTGCGCGGGCTTACCTGAGTTACTCCGCAACGCCAAAACCTCAGCCGCGCAAAAGACTGGGCGACAGCGTTGACCGCGGCGTGCGGATGCTGGTTTCAAGTACCCGGGCGCCAATGAGGTTGGTCACGGCCTTGTCGCTGTTTGGTGCGGTGGTCAATCTTCTCTATTGCGGTTATGTAGTCGCCATTGCCGTCCTTAAAGCGGACGTCGCACCCGGCTGGGTGAGCCTTTCGCTTCAGGAGTCGGGAATGTTTTTCCTGACTTCGTTGGTGCTGCTGGTGTTGGGCGAATACATCCTGAACATGGCCAGCTTCTCCAACGAGGGGCCGCTTTATCACATTGGCCAGGAGTTCACGAGCGCCCGCATGACACGGCTCGAGAAACTAAACATTGAGGAAATCAACCCGATCTCGGTCATGAAACCAACTCTGGTCGGCGGGAAGTCATCTTGATCGCCGGTAATGCGCGCACATGCGAGGCAGTTATCATCGGTGGGGGGTTCTATGGGTCAGCCATTGCGGTCTATCTGGCCAAGGAACGCGGCTTCAGGAACATCGTTTTGCTGGAGCGCGAACCCGCGCTGCTGATGCGTGCTTCGTACAACAACCAGGCGCGCGTTCATAACGGTTATCACTACCCGCGCAGTTTTATCACTGCCTACCGCAGCCGAATCAATCTGCCGCGCTTCGTTCAGCAATGGCCCGAAGCGGTCAAGCAGGACTTCACCAAGCTCTACGCGATTGCTCGACACAATTCAAAGGTTACGGCGCGGCAATTCGAACGCTTCTGTCAGGACATCGGTGCGTCGATCAAACGCGCTGCTGTACCTGCCCGGGCGCTATTCGAGCCGCGCCTGATCGAAGATGTTTTTCAGGTTGAAGAGTACGCGTTTGACTCCACTCGGCTGGCGACCTGGGCCGAGCGCGAGCTTAGAGAGTGCGGGGTGCAGATCCGTTACCAGACACGTGCGACGGCCATCCATCAGGGCCCTGAGACAAGCCTTGAAGTGTTGACGGAAAAGGACGGGGTCGCTGAGCGCTTGTCTTGCCGCTACGCCTTCAATTGCAGCTACAGCGGCACCAATCATCTCGCCGGTGATTTTCCCGGCGTGCAGACCCGTCTCAAACAAGAGATCACCGAAATGGCATTGATGCAGATGCCGCCAGCCCTCGAAGGGGTTGGAATTACCGTCATGGACGGGCCGTTCTTTTCAGCGATGCCGTTCCCTGCGCGCAACTTGCACACGCTGTCCCACGTGCGCTTCACACCGCATCTGCACTGGGACGATGAGCGCGGTATCGACCCTTACGAAAAACTCAGATTGCACCCTCGCGAGAGCCGCGTGAATCGTATGGTGCGCGATGTCGGCCGGTACATACCGTCGATGCTCGCCGCTCGGCATGTCGACTCGCTGTACGAAGTGAAAACCGTGCTGGCGAAGAATGAAGTTGATGACGGCAGACCGATTTTGTTTGAAAAACACGCCACGCTGCCCGGCTGCTACTCGGTATTGGGCGGCAAGATCGACAACATCTATGACGTGCTGGAGAAGCTGAATGCTGAGGTCTTCTAATCTGCCACGCATTGCGCTGCTGCTGTGCGTGGTGATGTTGGCGTGTCTGTTCCTAACCCTCGCCACTCGCTCGGTATGGGTCGATGAAGCGATGGTGCTCAAGGCCGTCATCGAGCTGAAAACGCCCGCTGAATTTTTCAAACCGTTGGCTTATTACGATCAGGCCGAGCCGATGCTGGCGTCGCTGTTTTTCAAGGCAATATTGAGCCTCTTTCACTACAACATCGAACCGCTGCGTCTCGCGGTGCTGGTGGTGTCTTGCTTGCTGATTTCACCGATGTTCCTGGTGTTCAAACGTTATCGCTGGGGGGCGGTGGTGTTTCTGTTGGCGTTGATCGGTCACGGGTTTTCCACCGGAATGTTTGTGACCGAGCTCAAACATTACTTCTTGGAAGTATGCGTGAGCTACCTGGCGATCTTTGCTATCTGGAAGGCACAAGAGCGCAACAATCTGTATTGGCCGGTGATCATGGCCGCCGTCGTCAGCTTCATGGGCTTTTCGACCATCATGGTCTCGGGAGGGTTGCTGATTTATGGGTGTGTGATGTTCGTGACGCAGCCACGGGATGAAACGGCAATACGTAAATTAAGCGCGTTTGTCGTCTGCGGGTTGGTGGTCGGCGTCGCGTATCTGTTCATGAAGTCGCTGACGGTCTATCAACTGGGCAACTACGACGACTATTTCGCGAGTTCTGCCATGGGATCATTGGCGATCCTCGGACACGCAGTCTTGGGCGCCTACGGCAAGGCGTTGTTAGTCATTTCCGGCATTGCCAATATCGCGTTGCTGTTTAGCAAAAACCGGGGATTCTTGTTCAAGTTGAACCTGTTCTTCCTCGGATTGTTGTGTGTGGTCGTGGTCGGCCGGGTCGTCGGCTTTTACCCAGCAACCTACCCTAGGCACGTGATCTGGCTCGCGCCGTTCAGCCTGGTGATTGCCAGCTATGCCATCCTTGAGTTCACCGCTAACCCCACCAAAACCATCAAAGTCCTGGGCTGGGCGATGCTGATGCTTCTATCGCTGCAAGCGGCAAAAATGGGGTTCAACGAGTTCAAAGGCGTTAATTATGAGTACGTGGACAACAACGATTTCTACCGTCACATCGCTGACATGGAACCGACGCAGTTTCTAGTCTATCCCGATGCCCAGCCGTCACTTGAGTATTACTCGCTGCTGGAGCCGCGCCTGAACAAGCATCAATACGTGCGTGTGTATGACGAACTTACCCAGAAACGCGACCCCACGCAGGGCAAGGTGGAATACGAAGACTCCATCGTCCAGTTGCTGCGCCACAGGCCGGCCACGGATTTCTCGGTGCTGGTGTCCCACGTCAACCTGGATACTGACATCACTGGCCGGGGCAAGGCCCTTGTGGCTGAAATCAACCGTCTGAACTGCACCTACACCTCGTACTTCTACGTGTACAACGCCGAACTTATTCGCGTGCACTGCCCAATGGATGCCCAACTATGACGAATGGATTGATTGGTTATTCCGGCTTCGTGGGTTCGACGCTCTTGAAGCAGGCGGCTTTCGAGGCGCGCTACCGTTCGACCAATATTGGCGAGATTGAAGGCCGGTCATTCGACACACTGGTGTGTGCCGGCGCCCCGGCACAAAAGTGGATTGCCAATCGCGAACCTGCTGAGGACCTGCAGAAAATAGTAACGTTGATCGGCTATCTGCGAACTTTGACCTGCAAGACATTCATTTTGATCAGCACTGTGGATGTGTTCAAAAACCCATTGAACGTCGACGAAGACACGGCGGTCGACGAGCAGGGTCTGCACGCCTACGGCCTGCATCGCCGATTGTTGGAACGCTTTGTCGAAGCATACTTCCCGCAACACTTGATCGTTCGGTTGCCCGGTCTGGTGGGGCCTGGCCTGCGCAAAAACGTGATTTTCGACTTTCTGAATCGGAACAACCTGCAGGCCATCGACAGCCGCGGTTCGTTCCAGTTTTATCCGATGGTCAATCTCTGGTATGACATTCAGACCGCGCTGCAGGCAGGCCTGAGCTTGATTCACTTGACCGCCGAACCGATCACCGTGGCCGAAGTGTCGCAACATGGCTTCGGCCAATCGTTCGACAACGCCTTGAGCGGCACGGCAGCGGCTTACGCCATGCAAACCCGGCATGCGGCGATATTCGGCGCCAACGGCCTGTATCAATACAGCGCCCGCGATACATTGCAGGCTGTGAGGACTTACGCTCAGTCCGAACCGCTGACGGCTCAGGCCGGCGCAGGGGTGAAAACATGAGACTGGCCATTTCCAACATCGCTTGGGACACCTCGCAAGACTCAACCATCGCGCAGTTGCTACAGCGTTACTCGGTCGATGCCATAGACATCGCCCCAGGCAAGTACTTTCCTGACCCCGTCAACGCCACTGAGCAGGACATTGCACGCGTGCGCGAAGGATGGACGATGCAGGGTATCGAGATCACCGGCATGCAGGCGCTGCTGTTTGGCACCACTGGACTCAACGTGTTTGGCCCGCCGCAAAGCCGCGCGGCATTGTTGCGGCATTTGACAGCAGTCTGCCGCATCGGCGCCGGGCTGGGTGCAACACGCATCGTCTTTGGCTCACCCAAAAACCGGGACCGCAGTGGCCTGAGCGATCAACAGGCGGAGGCGATCGCCGTACCGTTTTTTCAATCCTTGGGACATATCGCCCAACAACATGATGTGATGATTTGTCTGGAACCGAACCCAGAGTGCTATGGCGCCAACTTCATGACCACCAGCGCGCAAACCGCTCATGTGGTTCGGCAGATCGATCACCCGTCTATTCGTATGCAACTGGACACCGGTTCACTGACCATCAGCGGTGAAACCCCCGACGAAGTGCTGCAAGCGGACGCCGGGCTGATCGGTCACATTCATGCCAGCGAGCGCGATCTGTTGCCTCTGGGCGATGGCGATACAGCGCATGCCGAGATGGCCGCTGCGGTCGCCCATTTTTTACCTAAACACATTGTCACCATCGAGATGCTCGCGACTAAACATGAGCCCCAGGCCGTGTCGATCGAACGCGCCTTGAATGTGGCTATCCACAATTACCGAACTGCAGTCCAAGGTGAGCATTCATGAAGTGGTTGATTCTGATTCTCGGGATTTTTTCCAATGCGTCTGCCAGCGTGCTGGTAAAAATGGCGATGATGCCCCCGCGTCGATTTCCCTCCCTCAGCGCCCCGCTGGAAGCCCTTAACAATTGGCCGTTCTGGCTTGGGCTCGGTCTTTATGGTGGTGCCTTTCTGCTCTACGCCGCCGCCTTGGCGCGGCTGCCATTGAACGTCGCCCACCCAGTGTTGACCGCCGGAGCCGTGGCAGCGGTAGCCTGTTCGTCGGTGTTGATCTTCCGTGAAGCCTTTCACTGGACAACCGGTGCCGGCATCCTGCTGGTAATCGCCGGTGTCGCTTTAATCACTGCGCGGGTGGCCTGATGACCGAGTCGACGGTTTCTCCTGATCAACCCTCAGCGACGCTAACGGCGCGACAGGTTCCGGCCTTCGACACGCCGTTGTGGCTAGGTCGACAACACGCGTGGTGCGTGGTGATCCCGGTAATCAACGAAGGCGAGCGCATCAAAAACTTGCTGGCGCGGATGAAGGCCCTTGCGGTGGAGGGGCTGGCTGACATCATCATCGTGGACGGTGGCAGCCACGATGGTTCGCTTGAACGCGATGCACTGCTAACGGCGGGCGTGCGCGGGCTGCTGGTGAAAACTGCACCGGGTAAGCTCAGCGCTCAGTTGCGTTGCGCCTATGCTTTCGCCCTTGATCAGGGCTATGAAGGGATTGTGACCATCGACGGTAACGACAAAGACGATCCCGAAGCGATCCCTCGCTTCATCGAGGCACTCAAGCAAGGCGTGGATTTTGTCCAGGCTTCGCGCTTCGTACCTGGCGGTATTGCGCAGAACACACCCAAGTCCCGGGATTTCGCCATTCGTTTCATCCATGCGCCGATGCTCAGCCTGGCGTCGGGTTTCAAATGGACCGACACCACTCAAGGATTTCGCGCCTACAGCCGTACGCTGTTGCTCGACCCACGCATGGCTATTTTCCGTGACGTGTTCAGCACCTATGAATTGCTCGCTTATCTGTCGTATCGCGCGCCGAAACTGGGCTATCGCTGCGTCGAATTACCCACCGTCAGGCGCTACCCGAAGGGAGAAGTGCCGACCAAGATCAGCAGCGTAAAGGGCAACCTCTCGGTTCTGGAAGTGTTGTTCCGCGCCTGTTTGGGCCTGTACAACCCCTGATGTCGGGACAGGACGTAAACAACGGCTGAATCAGCTGCCGTTGTTCTATGCCCGCGACATCAACCGCGCTTAACCACTACTCGCTTGGAGTAGTGCCTAGCTCGGCCAGAGCCCCTGCATTATTTTTAAAGGCGGCTGCGAAGATCGCGCGATTCTTAGCCATGAAAATACCGGCGTCTTCGGCCTGTTTTTCTGTCAGGTCAGCGACATTTTTTAGCAGAACCTCTGTGAGCGATTCGGCCAGCTCCAGCATTTGGTCGTGCGCGTCGGCGAGTTTACGGTCCACGAATGTAGTCTCCAAGTCGCGGGTACTGCGATACAGGGTTTCAACAGCCATTTTCGGCCTCGTCATCGGGTGCAGTATTAGAAGGGAGTTCCCTTGGGCTTTGTGTCTAGCTAAATCTACGGGCGTCGCATACTTTAGCGACTACTGTATTTTTATACAGGTAAAATCATAGGCCAACTTGTCCGGCTTGGATAGTGGCTTTTTTGCTTTGATGGTCCTTTTGCTCAGAGCGGGTTGTGTCTTGCGACAATCCACCACGTTCTCAACCATAGACTCTGGCATCTGTTCTGCTTGTTTTGTTAACGAAACGTGGCAAAAAAGGCGGCGTGACAGTAAATCGTCACGTCGGCACGGCATCATCTGCTCGAATTATTCAAGGAAGTGCATATTGAAAATCAATTGGGCTGAGTCTTTGCGTCGAAATGTTCACGGTCTGGCCGAGTCATTGGGGAATCTGTGCGTCGAGACGTTCCATTACATGGCGCTGTTCGCAATCGGCGGGGTAACGGCGTGGGCAGCCGTGATGGCGTTTCTGGAGATGCTGGAGAAGGGGCATATCACGGTAGATGACATTTTGCTGCTGTTCATCTACCTGGAACTGGGGGCGATGGTCGGAATTTACTTCAAAACCAATCACATGCCGGTGCGATTCCTTATTTACGTTGCGATCACAGCGTTGACGCGTCTGTTGATATCAGACGTTTCGCACCACAATCCGCCTGACTTGGGTGTGGTTTATCTTTCTGGTGCGATTTTGTTGCTGGCGTTTGCGATTCTGGTCGTGCGTTACGCGTCATCGCAGTTCCCGTCGGCGAAGATTCCAGACCCTGACAGCAAAGCAAGGGGCGCGCTGACCGAGGAAAAGGGCGAACTTTAGATCCCGGAGCAAAGCTGTGGTTGGTTGCTCAACCAGTTCTTGCGCGGGACTGGTTGATCCAGATAGTCGCTTTTCGTCATCTCGGTGAGAATTTCTATAGCGCTATGACCCTGCTCAATGGCGATACCAAACTGAACGCTTTGAATAAGCCGACGCAGGCGCTTCGGTTCATTACGTTGCTCTGCGCTAATCCAGCG
>NZ_JAMFRV010000575.1 GCF_026224925.1 Pseudomonas sp.
AAAGGCGCTTTTACCGGGGCCCTGCAACGCAAGATCGGCCTGGCCGAAACTGCCCATGGCGGCACCTTGTTTCTCGATGAGATCGGTGAAGTGCCCTTGGCGATGCAGGTCAAACTGCTGCGGGCGATTCAGGAAAAAGCCGTGCGCAGCATCGGCAGTCAGCAGGAATTGATTGTGGACGTACGGGTGCTTTGCGCCACCCACAAAGACTTGAACGCAGAAGTCGCCGCCGGCCGTTTCCGTCAGGATTTGTACTACCGGCTGAATGTCATCGAACTGCGCGTGCCGTCTCTGCGCGAACGCAGGGAAGACATCGTGCAACTAGCAGACAACGTGCTCCAGCGATTGGCTGAAGGGTCTGGCCAGCCAGCTGCCAAGCTCAACGCCCAAGCCTTGGAAACCCTGAAAAGCTACCGCTTCCCGGGCAACGTGCGCGAACTGGAAAACATGCTAGAGCGCGCGTACACCTTGTGCGAGAACGACCAGATCGAAGCCAGCGACCTGCGCCTCATCGACTCCCCCACCAGCAGCAGCCCCGGCGAACACAACCTTGCGGACATCGATAACCTTGAGGACTACCTGGAAAGCATCGAGCGCAAACTAATCCTGCAAGCCCTCGAGGAAACCCGCTGGAACCGCACCGCCGCCGCCCAACGCCTGAACCTCACGTTTCGCTCGTTAAGGTATCGGCTGAAGAAGTTGGGGTTGGATGATTAATTCGCTCGCTTCAGTCCCCTTTAGGGACTGAAGCGAGCAACCACGGCGCTGCTGACAGAATATCGACCACCCACATTTTGACTTGAAAAAAACCTGTGGGAGATTCTATGTTTGAGAGTAACCCCAGACCAACTGTCTGTGGATTACCCCAAAACCGGCGTCATGCCGAGAGTCGGTGGGACCGAGCTTGTTCGGGAAGCAGACGACGCGGTGTATCAGACCTACTGCGGCGCGACCTTCAACCGAACGCCAACCGCCCCTGTGGCGCATAAGGCGCCGCATCAATAATGGGCGCCCTCCCCAGCAACAAATCCGTCAACAATTGGCAAGACGCTGGCGCCAGCACCAAACCATTTCGGTAATGCCCACAGTTCAACCACAGCCCATCAAAACCCGGCACCGGCCCGATAAACGGGATGCCATCGGGCGAACCAGGACGCAACCCAGCCCAGTGTCCAACCACTTCTGCGTCAGCCAGCGCCGGAATCAACTCAACCGCCGACGCCTTCAAACTCTCGAGTGCGCTGCCGGTCGGGGTCTTGTCGAAGCCTTCGTGTTCCAGCGTGCTGCCGATCAGGATGTGACCATCGCGTCGCGGAATTGCATAACGGCCCTTGGCGAGGATCATGCTCGGGAGGAAGTCGGATGCGCACTTGTACAAAATCATTTGGCCCTTAACCGGCTCCACCGGCAGCTCCAGACCAACGGTGCTCAGCAGTTCACCGCTCCACGCACCAGCAGCCAGCACCACGCGGTCGCCCAGAATA
The DNA here is from genome assembly GCF_026224925.1 of Pseudomonas sp. Lineage (GTDB taxonomy): Bacteria > Pseudomonadota > Gammaproteobacteria > Pseudomonadales > Pseudomonadaceae > Aquipseudomonas. Next base: position 1,485 of record NZ_JAMFRV010000575.1, read on the forward strand.
TCGCCGAGCGCCGTACTGACACCGAGCACCCTGTCGCCGTCGCGGATAAAACCACTGACTTCGCACTGCTCATGAAGCGTGACATTAGGCAGCGCCAGCAACGCCGTTTTCAGAGATTTCAGCAGACGCGGATTGCGCACGTTAGCGACGTTCGCCATATAGATCGCCCGCGAATAACCGCCGCCCATCACCGGCACCGCTTCATGCACGGCGGAAATATCCACAGCGCTCAACGGCCGATTCATGCGCACCGCCCATTCCAGTGCTTCTTTTTCGTCGTCCAGGTCCAGCCAATACAGACCGGTGGTGTGGACTTCGGGATCAACTCCGGTGGCCTCAAACAACCGCTCGGCCAACTGCGGATAGAAGTCTTGCGACCAATGCGCCAATGCGGTCACGGCAGAACTGTAGCGCCAGGGGTAGAGCGGCGAAACAATCCCGCCCCCCGCCCATGACGCTTCCTGGCCGACACCGGAACGGTCCAGCAGGACCACACTTTCTACCTCGGAGGCTAGATTGAACGCGGTCAACAGACCGATCACACCACCGCCGACTATGACTACCTGTTGCTTGGACATTGTGGACTCAACGCAAAAAAGAAAGGGATGCGGCGCGTGTAAGACTAAGGAAAAAACGCCGGGGTCGTCGATTAAGCAGTGGGCCATGGTCGCAGACTGCGGCCGATATTTCGACTAGGCCTTAGCCGGGGCGAGTCGGCGCTGCTCAGCAAAAGCCGTCAAAATGCCACTGGTCTGCTGAAACGCCCAGACATCTATTAGATAACGACTTTAAAGTTGAGTAGTATCACGATATTTCCACCGATAAAAATGGAATTTGAGTAATGGATTTCGGCTCTAGCGTCAGGCAGTCAAAGGCGCATCGTGGCCTTCATAGTCCATGTTTATCCCAGGGTAGCCGTGGGTTTACGTTGATTGAGTTGATCATAGTCGTGGTCATCGTGGGAATTTTTGCGGCACTTGCAGCCCCCAGTTTCACCAGCCTGATCCATAAGAACAACGTGACCACAACAGCCAATGAGTTATACGACCTGCTGCAATATTCTCGCGGCGAGGCGGCGTCACGCGGCACGTCGATCACTATATCGCCGCCTGGCTCAAGTAACTCCGCCTGGAATGGCGACATCAAGGTGATTCTCACCAATCAGGGCACTGTACTCAGGGAGATTGGCACAGGGGGCCTTCAAACCGGGGTGGCCATCACGACGGCAATCGGCAGTATCGTCTTCTCTTCCACCGGCAACGCCTCACCTGCTACCTGCTTCACGTTCACTTATACCGGAGACACGTCGATTAAAACCCAATATGTTGGCGTGCTCGGGAGCGGCCGTATCAGTGTTCCGTCTACCACGCTGCCAACAACGGGAGAGTGCAATTG
>NZ_JAMFRV010000576.1 GCF_026224925.1 Pseudomonas sp.
CGGCTACCCTCGGCAGTTCGGGCACGATAGGCATCCGCGGCTGGCAGATAGTAGTGTTCGACGTACTCTCGCACCGCCCGGTCGGCTGAGAACTGCGTCACCAAGGTTGCCATGCTCGCCCGCATACGGCGAATCCACTGGCCAGGAATGCCCTCGGCATCTCGCTCATAGAACGCCGGCACCACTTGGGTTTCCAGTAAGGCGTAGAGCTGGGCAGCGTCGACTCCATCATGCTCTTCGCCATGCTCGGCACCATCACCAATGCCCCAGCCCACTTCATCGGTGCAGGCTTCTGCCCACCAGCCATCGAGTTGGGACAGGTTCAACCCGCCATTGGCCAATACCTTCATGCCGCTGGTGCCACTGGCTTCCCACGGGCGGCGCGGGGTGTTGACCCACACATCCACGCCCTGCACCAAGTGCCGTGCCACGCGCATGTCGTAATCTTCAAGAAATGCCACCCGCCCGCTGGCCTCCGGTCGCTGGATAAACTCATGCCAGTCGCGAATCATCTGCTGCCCAACGTGGTCTGCCGGGTGCGCTTTGCCGGCGATGAGCAACTGCACCGGTCGGGTCGGGTGATTGAGTATTCGCAGCAAACGCTCAGGGTCTTGCAGCAATAAGTTAGGGCGTTTGTACGTGGCAAACCGGCGGGCGAAGCCCAGGGTCAGAATATGCGGATCAAATGATTGGCCCGCCGACTCGATGACTTCCAGCGATGCGCCGTGGACCGCTTCACTGCGTGCCAAATGAGCACGAACAAACTCGAACAGCAGCACCCTCGCCTGTTCGCGCAACTGCCACAGCTGCCCATCGTCGACCTGTTCCAACAACTCACTGACCCGCGATTCACTGGTGCCGCGCCACGGCAAATCGCCGCCATGCAGGGCCTGCCAATGCGCTTCGGCCTCCAGTGACACCCAGGTCGGCAAATGCACCCCGTTCGTGACGTGGCCGATGGGTGCCGCAGCGTTAGGCCAGCGCGCAAACAGTGGCTGAAAAATGTGCCGGCTGGTCTCGCCGTGCAGGCGACTGACCGCATTCACCGCGCCTGCGCAATGAGCCGCCAGGAACGCCATGTTGAACAGCTCTTGTGAATCGTCAGCATGTTGCCTGCCCAAGGCCAAGATGGCTGACAGCGGCTGACCCAGCTCATGGTCGACGTAGCGCCCGAGGTATTTGCGGATCAACGTGTCGGGAAAGCGATCAAAACCGGCCTCCACTGGCGTGTGTGTAGTGAACAAATTGCCGGCGCGCGTCGCCGTCAGGGCCACGTCAAAACTGACCTTATTAACCTGCATATAACTACGCGCACGTTCAAGCACCGCAAACGCGGCGTGCCCATCATTCAGATGAAGCACCTGGGGCGTATAGCCCGCCGACTCCAGCAGGCGCCAACCGCCGATGCCCAAGACCATCTCCTGACGCAGGCGCATCTCCACATCGCCGCCGTACAGCTCGCCTGTGAGCAAACGCACCGGCGGTGGGTTGGCCGGGTCGTTGCTATCGAGCAACAGTAATCGGTTGTGCCCCACGGTTGCCTGCCAACCCCGCAGCCATAGGGTTAAGCCAGGCAATTGAATCGCCAAACGCAACAGGCTGCCGTCGGGACGCAAGAGCGGCTCTACTGGCAGTTGTCGCGTGTCATTAACCGGGTACAGCGCCTGCTGATCACCTTCGGCGCTGATTTCCTGACGAAAATAACCATGCTGCCAAAGCATCCCAACAGCCACCACCGGCACACCCAGATCACTGGCGGCCTTGAGTTGATCGCCCGCCACATTGCCCAACCCGCCGGAATAAACCGGCAGCGCCTCGCTGAGCATGTACTCCATGGAGAAATAGGCCACTTGATGCAACGCCGTATCAGGGTGTTCACGCTCAAACCACGTGGGTTGGGCCAAGATCCCGCGATGCGCCTGCGCCACCTCCCCGACCCGCGCGTGAAAGCGATTGTCGGCGAGCATCAGGCTAATTTTTTGTTCGGAGACTGCATTCAGCACCAAACAGGGGTTATGGGTCAGCTCCCATAATTCAGCGTCCAGACTGCGCCAGATATCGTCGTTCAAACTTGACCAGCGGACGGTTTGATCAAACGCCAATTGGCGCAAGGTGCCTATGTTTGTTTCAAACGGAGGGTAACGAGAAGGCATGGGCTGACCCTGATATGAGTGGCAAACAGACCTGACAGCCACACCAAGGCATGGCCATGATTCAGCGCGGGTCAGGCGTCCGTGAATGTCTGGCCCCGTGAATGCCCCTTGGCCAATGGCGCCGGGCCGTCTGGTTGGCTGAAATCAGCCGTCCAGTGCCAATTACGGATCTCTGGCATGTCCTCGAAATGCTCGCGGATATAGGTGTAATGCCGACGCAGCTGGCTTTCGAAATAGCTCATGGCATCCAGGCTGTGGGAACGCAGGCGGGGCACATGGCTCAAAGCATCAATGGCAAGCTGATAACGGCTCATATCATTGAGCACCACCATGTCGAACGGCGTGGTAGTGGTGCCACGATCAGAGAAGCCGCGGACATGGAACCGCGCCTCATTGGCCCGGCCGTGCACCATGGAGTGAATGACCCAGGTCGAGCCGTGAAAGGCAAACATCACGGGCGCCTCACGGGTGAATAACGCTTCGAAAGACACGTGATCCATGCCATGCGGACGGGCCTGCGGGCTGCTCAAAATGCCCAGATCCACCACATTGACCAACCGTACGCGAATCCCGGGCACGTGCTTTTGCAGCAACCAGGCCGCCGCCACCGCCTCAGTGGTCGGCACATCGCCGGCACAGGCCAACACCACGTCAGGGTCGTCGCCCTCATCATTACTGGCAAAGTTCCAGATTGATGCGCCTTGGGAGCAGTGCTTGAGTGCGGCATCGAAATCCAGCCACTGGAATTCCGGTTGTTTGCCACAGGTGACCACGTTCACGTAATTGCGGCTGCGCAAGCAGTGATCGAAGACATTGACCAGGCAGTTAGAATCGGGCGGGTAATACACCCGAACCACGTCCGAACGGCGTTGCAGCACGTTATCAACAAAGCCGGTGGATTGATGGCTAAAGCCGTTGTGATCGTTACGCCAGGCGTGACTGGTGAGCAGGATATTCAGCGAGGCCAGCGGCCGTCTCCAGGCGAACTCACGGCTTTGCTGCAGCCATTTAGCGTGCTGCGTGACCATGGAGTCCACCACTTGGGCAAACGCTTCATAGGTCGACCACATGCCGTGGCGGCCGGTGAGCAGGTAACCCTCCAGCCAACCTTCGCACAAATGCTCGCTGAGCACTTCCATGACCCGGCCATCGGCAGCCAAGTGATCGTCAATTTGCAGGATCGGCCCGGCAGCCGTACGGTTGGTGGCTTCGAACACAGCGTTCAAGCGGTTTGAATTGGTTTCATCCGGTCCGAATACCCGAAAGTTGTTGGGGTTGCTGCGGATGATGTCCCGCAGGTACTCACCCAACTTGCGCGGCGCTTCGGCGATAACCTCCCCAGGTCCCGGCACCTCCAACGCGTAATCGGCAAAGTTCGGCAGGTCCAGCGCCACCAGTGTGCGGCCACCGTTGACGTGGGGCACTGCGCCCAGACGCAAGGCAGACGGCGGCGTCAGCGCACGTAATTGCGCCACCAGTGCGCCATTTTCATCAAACAGTGTTTGCGGCGAATAGCTGCGCATCCAGCTTTCGAGTTGGGCCAAGTGTTCAGGGTTTTGAATGACGTTGGCCAACGGCACCTGGTGCGCGCGAAACGTGCCTTCGACCGGCATGCCATCGACGACCCTCGGTCCGGTCCAGCCCTTAGGACTGCGCAGAATGATCATCGGCCAGCGCGGACGCTCGACTAAGGCTTGGCCCCGGGCGCGCTGCTGAATAGCGCGAATCCCGGCGTAACAGGCATCGAGTGCCGCCGCGAAGCGTTGGTGCATCCCAGGCAGGTCGTCACCCGCGACAATAATCGGCTCGTAGCCACGCCCTTGGTACAGGGCAACCAAGTCGGCATCGGCCGTGCGCGCTTCCACCGTAGGGCCCGAAATCTTGTAGCCGTTGAGGTGCAGAATTGGCAGCACTGCACCGTCATATTGCGGATTGAGGAACCGTATGCTTTTCCAACTACCTTCCAGCGGGCAGGTTTCCGCTTCGCCGTCACCAATGACACACGCCACCACCAAGTCCGGGTTGTCGAACGCCGCACCGAATGCGTGAACCAGCGAATAGCCCAGCTCACCGCCCTCATGCAGAGAGTTCGGAGTGTGCGGCCCACAGTGACTGGGCACCCCACCCGGTGTCGAAAAACTCCGAAAAAAGCGCAGCATGCCGGCTTCATCGGCGGTAATTTCAGGGTGAACGTCGCTGTAGGTGCCTTCCAGCCACGCACACGCATTCAGCGTCGGGCCGCCGTGGCCGGGGCCGGAGATATAGATCATCTGCACATGCTGTTCACTGATCAGCCGGTTCAAGTGCACATAGATAAAGTTCTGACCGGCCGACGTACCCCAATGCCCCAGCAACCGCGGCTTGATGTGGTCGGCGGTCAGCGGCTCGCGCAACAGCGCATTGGCCTTAAGGTAGATCTGGCCAACGCACAAGTAATTGGCGGCCTGCCAGTAACGGTGCATATGCGCCAGTAATTCGGGGGCAAGCGGGCCACTGTCGATGACAGGTGACTCGGCCAAGGGTGCGTTGGCTGGGTTGTCGGCGCTGGACAGCAGCGGGTTGAAGATATACATGGCGACTCCAATGGATGGGGCGATGTAAAACCCTCGGGCCGATTGGCCCGAGACTCAACTAGGGTTTCAGCAGCTGTAAGGTATGACGAGCAATCACGTGGTCCTCGTCGGTGGGGATCATCCAGGCGGCGACGCGGCTGCTGGACTGGGACAGGAACGGTCCGCCCACTTGATTCGCCTGCTCGTCGATTTTCATGCCCAGCCAGGCGCAACCTTCGATAATCCGCGCCCTTACGCCGGCAGCGTGTTCGCCGATGCCGCCGGTAAACACCAGCGCATCAAGACCACCTAACACTGCAGAGAATGCGCCGATCTCGCGCACGATGGTGTGCACATACAGATCAATGGCGTCTTTGGCCGCGGGTTCCTGGCTGGCAGACAACTCGCGCATGTCACTTGAGATCCCACCGGAAACGCCGAGCAATCCGCATTCGTGATACAGCAGATGCTCTAGCGCCTCGGCCGTCATGCCGCGTTCGCGGAGTAAATACAGGAAAATCCCGGGGTCAAGGTGTCCAGGCCGGGTGCCCATCAAGATACCGTCCAGCGTGGTAAACCCCATGCTGGTCGCACAGCTGCGACCCCCGCGTAACGCACACAAACTCGCGCCATTGCCCAGGTGCGCAACGATGGTCCGACCGGCCGCCGCACGTCGGTCATAAGCGGGCAGGACGCTGGCGATGTATTCGTAAGACAAGCCATGAAAGCCATATCGACGAATGCCCTCCTCACTCAAGGCGCGGGGCAGTCCATAAAGGGTTTCCAGCCGGTCGAGGGAATGATGGAAGGCCGTGTCGAAACACGCCACTTGCGGTAGGTGCGGGTGCTCGCGCGCAAGAAACCGCACCGGCGCCAGGCACGCCGGTTGATGCAGCGGAGCCATCGGGATCAATTTTTCCATTTCGGCCATCACCGACGAATCGATCAACGCTGCGACCTGTGCACGGCTGCCGCCATGAACAATGCGATGACCGGCAGCAAACAGGCTGTCACCGGTATGCTGCTCAATCCACTGGATCAGCCGACCCAATGTCTCGTCACTTATGGACTCCTCAAGCTGCGGCCACTGCTCTTGAACATCGACATCGCTGCTGACCTCGCGAAAACTCAGTCGATAATGATCCGACTGTTTTTCCAGGCTGCCATAGCCACGCGCCATGGGCTGGCCTTGGGCGTCCAGATCAGCATTGTAAAGCGAGAACTTGATGCTCGAAGAACCCGCGTTTACCACCAGCAGCAGCCCAGTAAGGGGCCGATTCGTGTCAACAACCTGCTCAACCATTCGATCTCCCCGGCCGCGATGGTCTGCGCGGGCCCTCTCGTGAGACAGAATTACTGTTTTAGGCCGTGTCACCGCCCATGGCAGTTAGTTATAGCAGGCGCGTTTTTTTGACCATTGATTTGGATCAAAGGTCATTGGTTGGGGGCATATGACTAAGAGCAGACTAAGAGCAGACTACGGGCAGCCCACGCCAGGATCCTGCGCCCATTTGCGCGCTGTGCCTGCAATAACTGTCGCCAACTGCGCGATGACCTGTTGATGAGCCATGATCACATCCTGCACCTGCCCCCCCGCCGGCTGGCGAAGGGTTGAGCTGCACGTAAGGCTGCGACGTTTCTCGGTATCGAGCCGACGACTGAGGCTCCATACCACGTCGATCAGTGCGTATTGGCCTGGCACTGAATCGAAGCGTCTGACGTCGGTTTGCAGTGAGATCACCGGACGGCCAGCGGCCTTGGGCAAGCCCTCAAGGTTGCGTGTGCCGAGCCGAAGCTCCATCTGATTGGCCAAGGCATCATGGAACTCATCGGCAAGCGGAGCGCTCCAGCGTTCGGTTTCGAGTATCGACAACGCCCCGCTGTTGAGTCTCACGACAACCTGCGGCTGGTCAACCTGCACCGGAATCAACACGGGCTGCATCTCGAACTGGAAGGCTGGCGCGCTGCTCGCCCGCGCATCATTGGCGGTCGGCACCAGCGTGTAGTAATGCGTGGGCGCCGAAACGCAGGCGGCCAAGCCTACTGTGGCGAAGATGGCCAGAAGGCGACATTTCATGGAGGTCATTGCGGATCAATCTCTCGAGAAGACGAAGGCGACGATTTATAACCATCGGGCTGGGCAGTTTGTACGCGTCCACGAATCAGTGCTTCAGGGTGCCGACCGAGGAAATCGGTCAATACCCGGACCGAGCGAGCGGTACGCTTCACTTCCTGCATGGCTTGGCCCAGCTCCTGACGCTGCGGCGAATCTTCGGAGAAGCTGTCGTTGGCCGAGGCAAGAGTCTTTTTGGTCTGCACTAGCGTGTCGCGCATCTGCGGCAGAACGTCACCATTGACCTGCTTCAGGGTTTTTTGCAGCTCGGTGAGGCTACCGTTGAGGTTGCTGGCAATCTGATCAATCGGCAGCTTGGCGATCTTGTCGACGACTTGCTGCAGCTGTTCTTGCAACTTGTCCAGGCTGCCCGGAACGGTCGGAACATCCAGCGGCCGCGCAGTCGAATCAAAGGCAACCGGTTTGGCGTTCGGGACAAAATCCAGGGCGATATAGAGTTGACCGGTCAACAAGTTGCCGCTGCGAGCTTGCGCGCGCAGTCCTTGTTTAACGAAGTCAGCCATCAACACTTGGGTCCGCATGTCATCTGTGTCGTCCGACCCGGTCTGTTTAAGCAGCGTCTCATGGGCCTTGCCTAACCGATTGGGGTAGATCACTGCGCCAATCATGGTCGGGAAGTCTTTTTTCTGGGCGTCATAATCGAGGTCAACCGACACTACGCGACCAATATTGACCCCATGAAATTCAACCGGAGCGTTCACCGATAGGCCACGCAACGGCTGATCAAAGCGCATACGGATGTAATGTGGATCACCGTCGGCGGGCGCCATGGCGGTTTGCTGATCGGGAAACAGCGAGAATGTGGCGTCCTCGTCGGCCACCACTGGACTAGGGCTGTATTTGGGTTCGACGAACGCAATGCCACCGGCAAGAATCGATGACACCGATTCGGTGTCAACCTTCAACCCGTTGGCGTCCAGACTGACGTTGACGCCACTGGCGTTCCAGAACCGCGTGTCCTTGGTGACGAACTGATCATTTGGCGAATGAACAAAGATCTGTACGTCGACGCCTTTGCCGTCTTCGGACAGTCGATACGCAACTACTTGGCCCACTGCGATACGCCGATAATAAACATCCGAGCCAATGTCCAGCGAACCGAGGGTGTCAGTGTGCAAGGTATAACGCTTGCCCTTCTCGCCGTAGGTCACTGGAGGCGGCGTCTCCAGGCCGACGAACTCTTTTTTGCTTTCTTCCGATTCGCCCGCATCTGAACCGATGAACGCCCCAGACAGCAACGTATCGACGCCCGAAATTCCATTCGCGCCGATCCGTGGGCGAACGACCCAGAAGCGCGACCCTTCAGTGGCAAACGACTTGGCCGAAGCGTCCAGATCAACCTTCACATCAACCCGGTTGCGGTCTTCGCTCAAGGCAATCGCCGTCACCTTGCCGATCACCACGTTTTTGTATTTGACCTGGGTCTTGTTGACCTCAAGTCCTTCGGCTGTCTGGAAGCTGACGCTGATTTCCGGCCCCGCTGACATGAGGTTATGCACCATCATGGATATCCCGATCAACGCCGCCACGATCGGCACAATCCACACCAGTGACACGTTAAAACGTCGATGTTTAATCTCCGGTGCGCCTGGAGGAGGTGAGCCCGGGGTCGGGTTAACGGTGGAGCGTTGATCATCAGACATCTTCAACCTCTGTATCCCAGATAAGCCGGGGATCAAAACTTATGGCGGCCAGCATAGTCAGGACCACGACCAAACCAAAAAACAAAATGCCCATGCGTGGTTCGACTGTGCTCAGCGAGCGGAACTGCACCAGGGCGGCAATCAGGGCAACCACCAGCACGTCAAGCATCGACCAATACCCAACCACTTCGATCAGCCTATAAAGTTTGGCTCGTTCCCGCCGAGCCCAATGGCTGCGGCGCTGGCAGGTTATAAGCAACGTCCCCAACACCAAAAACTTCACGCATGGCACCGCGACACTGGCAATGAATATCAACAGCGCGAGGTCCCAGGAACCATCGTTCCAAAACTCCATGACGCCACTCAATATAGTGTTTTCACTGCCGCGGCCAAACATGTTGGTGTACATCACCGGCATCAGGTTGGCCGGGATGTAACAAATAAGACTGGCCAGCAACAGCGCCCAGGTGCGGGTCAAGCTATTGGGTTTACGCCGATGCACGGCTGAATCACACCGGGGGCACTGCGCATTATTCACCGAACAGGCGTAGCCGCAGGTATGGCACAAGACCAGACTCATTTCACTGGCGTAAGGCGGTAGGCTCACGGGATGACGCCTTCGAGATCGTCCCACAACCGACGGATGCCTTTGCCTGAAATCAGGATAATCAACACGGTCAGCATTCCCAGCGCCCATAGACCAATGCCCGGATGCACATCGAGCATGCCGGCCAGTTTCACGATTGCCACCAGAATGCCCAGCAGGCAGACCTCAAGCATGCTCCAGGGCCGCAAGTGTTCAAGGGTGCGCATGCAGCTTTTGAATCCTGGGGCTGCACGCCCGGCCAAGGCGAAACTGAGTACCCAGCACAACAGAATGATTTGCAGGAATGGCGCGAGAATAATCGTCAGCCCCGCCACCGCTGCCATAGGGCTGATTTGCCCTTGTGCCAATGCTTGCACTGACTGCCATAAGGTTGCCTGATTACTCAAGCCTTGCAGGTTGATAGAGATAACCGGAAACGCGTTGGCAAAGATAAACAGGACGCCTGCGCTGAGCGAAAGCGCCAGCAATTGCTGAATGCTAAGCTGGCCACCCCGCCGGAGAATTCCACCGCATCGCACGCACCTGGCGGTTTGGCCCTTGGCCAACGGGGTGGACTGATAAACCGAATCGCAGTGTTCGCAGATAATCCATGCTGGTGACGATGTCATAGGCTCGACCGATCGCAATACAAATCCAATCCTTGGAGCCGGGCACAGCCGGCTAGTTCAAGGGACAATCTGCTTTCGATAGGACCAAGTCATCATAGAAGCTCAGTTCGAATCCGATAGCTATCGTCCGCAGACAAAATATCGACTGCGGGCGATGATTATACCGACCCAGGTTTTTTCCACCAGAACGCCAGCGCTATGCGCAACACCCACCCAGTTCACTGCGCCGCAGGCACTAGCCCAAAGCCACTCTTCGCCTCGCTGACAATGTGGAAATATTGAGTAGCGCCGCCTTGCAGCGCAACAGACAGTTCACGGTGCAATCGGCCTTTACTGCACAATGAATCATCTTGCTCGTCAAGACCAATGCCAACGATGTGGGCACCTGCGGACACTTGAAAGTGCGCTTCTTCGCCGATGCCAATGCGCGCAGAAACCTTACGGTCAATCGACAATGCCAGGTAGCAACCGCCGCCTATCATGCCAATGTCACGGTTCACTGTGATCTGCCCTCCGCCTTCCACGGGCTGTTGAAAGGCCAACAAGCGCTCAGGGGGGACCTGCTTCACATTGGCCGGATCAGCAGCAATCGATGAGCAACCAGCCAGCAGTACGAACGGAATGGCGATACAGATCAAGCGCATTGAATCTTCCTTGGGCAGTCGTCAGCAATGAGGTTGCTGCAACTGTAGCTGACGGACGCTCGTCGACAAACCTCATCATCAGTGGCGAATGATCAAAGCCCGCGAACGACCTGTATCAAGCTGCTGATTCAGCGATTGCCCTAAGCGTTTAGTGGGTAGTTAGACGGGAACAACGCACGCCGCGCTTGCTCGTCCAGCTCTTTTTTGAACGCATGGTCTTTGCCGACTGCGCGTGCCCGCCCTACTGCCGGGCGTGCATCAATTGCCTGGAACCAACGCTTGAGGTTGGGGAATGGCGCTAACGGATCTGCTTCGCCCTTCAATACCCGCGGTGCCCTATCCAGCCAACCCCAGGCCGAAATATCGACGATTGAGTAGCTGTCACCGACGATGAACTCGCGCCCCGCCAGGCGCTCGTCCAAGACCTGATAGTGCCGCTCGATCTCACGCCGGTAGCGATTCACCGCGTAGGCGTTGCCCTCAGGTGCCGCGTATTGGAAATGCACTGCCTGGCCCGAAAAAGGCCCCAAACCACTGCTGATAAAAAACAGCCAGGAAAGAAGCTCCGGCCGGTCTGCCGGCGTCCCCATGAACTGATTGGTCTTCTCGCCCAGATACAGCAGGATCGCGCTTGAATCAAAGACCCTCGCCTCGACGCCGCCCGCAGCGTCGGTGTCGACAATGGCCGGCACCTTGCCATTGGGATTGATGGCGCGAAACGCTGCCGAGTGTTGCTCGCCTTTGCTGGTATCAACGGGCACTACCTCGTAGGCCAGTCCCGTTTCTTCTAGCAACAGTGCGACTTTCGCTGGGTTGGGTGTCGGGTGGAAATAGAAACGAATCATGATGCCGCCTGTGTACTATTCAGGAACGATTGATCCAGACTAATTTGTAACGAGAAACGGGGCAACCTTTGCGTTCTGCGCATCGAACGCTCGCTGTTCACTCCACAGGAAAAAATCACCCATGATTGAACTCTATTACTGGCCAACACCCAACGGCCACAAAATCACCCTGTTCCTGGAAGAAGCCGGCCTCGCGTACAACATCCACCCCGTTAATATCAGCGCAGGCGATCAGTTCAAGCCGGAGTTTTTGGCATTTTCACCCAACAACAGAATGCCCGCCATCATCGACACCGCACCTGCCGACGGCGGCGAGGCGATCACAGTGTTCGAGTCTGGCGCGATTTTGATGTACCTGGCCGAGAAGACCGGAAAATTTCTGCCCAGCGACGTACGCGGGCGCAAGACCGTGACCGAATGGTTGTTCTGGCAGATGGGTGGTTTGGGACCGATGGCGGGCCAAAACCATCACTTTGGTTTGTATGCACCGGAAAAAATTCCGTATGCGATCAATCGCTACGTCAACGAAACCAACCGTTTGTACGGCGTGCTTAATCGTCGATTGGCAGGGCGTGAGTTTATCGGCGGTGATGA
>NZ_JAMFRV010000577.1 GCF_026224925.1 Pseudomonas sp.
ACGTTGGCTCCTACAGGTCATGCGGCAGCCACCGATACACCTTCTATTTCCACCACTTCCGGGCGTTTCAACAGCGCGTACGAGACGCCGGTCACCAGGCTTCCGGCCACAATGGCCAGCAGGTACAACAGCGCGTGGTTGATGGCGTTGGGGATCAGCAATACGAACAGCCCGCCATGGGGTGCCATGAGTTTGCAGCCGAATAACATCGACAATGCACCCGTCAGCGCCCCACCGGCGATGCTGGCCGGAATCACCCGCAACGGGTCTTTCGCGGCGAACGGAATCGCGCCTTCGGAGATAAAGCACAAGCCCAGCACCAGCGCCGCCTTACCCGCCTCGCGCTCGCTTTGTGCGAACTTGTGCCGCGCAATAAAACTGGCGATGCCCATGCCAATCGGCGGCACCATACCGGCCGCCATCGCCGCTGCCATGGGCGCATAACTTTGCGACGCTAGCAGGCCCACTGAAAACGCATAAGACGCTTTGTTGATCGGCCCACCCAGATCGACGCACATCATCGCGCCAAGCACTACGCCCAGCAAAACCGCGTTGGTGGTGCCCATGCTGTCGAGAAAATGCGTCAGGCCCAGAAGCATCGCCGCCACCGGCGTGCCCACTACATAGATCATCACCAAGCCGGTGAACAAACTGGCCAGCAGCGGAATGATCAGAATCGGTTTAAGTGCTTCCAGGCTGGCGGGTAAACGTGCGTATCGATTGATCGCCCACGCGCTATAGCCCGCAATAAAACCAGCAATGATGCCGCCGATAAAACCCGCACCCAGGGTACTGGCGAGCAAACCACCGATCATCCCCGGCGCGAGGCCCGGACGGTCGGCAATCGAATACGCGATGTACCCGGCGAGCAATGGCACCATCAACTTGAACGCGGTGTCGCCACCGATTTGCATCAGTGCAGCGGCCAGCGTGCCTGGCTCTTTAAAAGCGGTGATCCCGAACACAAAGGACAACGCGATCAATAAGCCGCCCGCCACCACCATGGGCAACATAAACGACACACCGGTCAGCAGGTGTTTATAGACTCCGGTTTTCTCTTTTTTGCGAGGCGCCGCAGGTGCGCCCGGCGACGACTCCACCGCGCCTTCGGCCAAGGCTTTTTTCAGCGTGGCCTCTGCCTGCTTAAGCGCGATGCCGGTACCGCAGCGATAAATCCGCTTTCCGACAAACCGTTCGGTATTAACCTCAATGTCTGCTGCCAATAGCACCACGTCGGCATCGGCGATGGCTTGGGCATTGAGTGGGTTGCGTGCGCCGACTGAGCCCTGAGTTTCAACCTGCAGTTCATAACCAAGACGCTTGGCCGCCTGCGCAATCGCTTCGGCGGCCATAAACGTGTGAGCAACGCCCGTCGGGCAGGCAGTCACCGCCACCAGCCGCGGGTGTGCAGCGCTGGGTGCTGACGACGCTTCCTCGGCAGTCGCGACATGCATCGCGGCTTGCTCCGCAGCAGTGCGCAAAAAACTTTCCACGTCGTGCAGCGCCTGGGCCGGTGTCGACTGGAACAAGCGTTTGCCGATAAAACGGTTCAAATCCAACGGCCCGGTATTGACCACCAGCACCCATTCAGCCGCAGCAATGAGGTCCGGCGACAACTGACTGTCGGGCTGACGCGGATCATGGATCTCGACACTGGTGTGCCAGCCTTGACGCTGCGCGGCGGCTTCCAGCAAGCGCGCGCTGAGAACGCTGCTGATTTTGCCGTTTGGGCAGGCCGTAATAATGGCTAACTTCATTGGTTACAAACCCTCTTATTGTTCTGTAAGGGCGCGCACGTTTACGCCCTTTTCAAGCAGCTTCAGTTGCGCCGCATCACTGATGCCGAAACCGATCTGAGTCACCGCCATCGCCGCAATCGCCGTGGCCGTACGCAAGGTTTGTTGCGCCGAATGGCCGCAAAGCAAGCCATGGACCATGCCCGCCAACAACGAATCCCCCGCCCCCACCGTGCTGGCCACCACCACTTTCGGTGGCAACGCCTGTAGCGCCACACCAGAACTGAACCAATGCACGCCCTCCGAACCTTGGGAAATCACCACGTGCTCGATACCTTGGGCACGCAAACGACTGGCCACCTCGGCCTGCGCCTGAATAGAGATAATGGGGGCGTCTAGCGCTTCGGCCAGCTCTTCGGTGTTGGGTTTGATCAGCCACGGGCTCGCCAACAACGCTGCGCGCAACGCCATTCCGCTGGTATCCAGAGCAACTTTCAGGCCCAAGGCATTAAGCCGCAGCAGCAAGGCTTGCAGCCATTCAGGACTGACACCGCGTGGCAGGCTGCCGGCCACCACCACGGCATCGAAGCCAGGGGCGATGATTTCCAGCCGCGCCATCAGCGCTTGCTGTGCGTCGTCACTGACATAAGGACCGGGGCCGTTCAGGTCGGTAATGCGCCCACTGCTCTCCGCCAATTTAATATTGCTGCGGGTTTCACCTGGCACGCGCACAAACTCATCGACGAATTGCCGATGGGCAAACAGTGTTTCAAACGGCTGCTGATTGTCGATGCCAAGGAACCCAGCCACGGTCAGCTCATGCCCCAGATCGGCCAGCACTTGGGCGACGTTGAGGCCTTTGCCGGCGGCATGACTGAGCATGGCGTTGCTACGGTTGACCTGCCCCACCTGCAGTGGGCCCATTTGCACTGTCAGGTCCAATGCGGGGTTCAGCGTCAGGGTTAAAATTTTCGCCATTACAACGTCTCCAAAAGCCGAGCATCCACAGTCTGGGCCTCAACAAGCGCACGCACTTCACCGGCCGTCCCCAGCGTTAACGCACGTTGCGCCAAGTGTTGCGCATCACTCAGGTTCAACTCACGCACGCAGGCCTTGACCTCGCCGATGCTGCGGGAGGCCACACTCAGTTCGTCTACGCCCAGCCCAACCAACACCGGCACCGCCAGCGGGTCAGCCGCCAACTCACCACACACGCCAACCCATTTTCCGTGGGCATGGGCGGCGCGAACGGTGATGTCGATTAACTGCAAAACAGCCGGGTGTAAACCATCAGCCTGACCGGACAGCGTCGGATGGCCGCGATCAATGGCCAAGGTGTACTGCGTCAGGTCGTTAGTGCCGACGCTGAAGAAATCCACTTCCCGCGCCAATACCGGGGCCAGCAGTGCTGCCGATGGCACTTCAATCATGATCCCGAGTTGCAGGTCCGCGATTGGAATCTCCTCAAGCAAGCGCAGGGTCATGTCCCGCGCCTGACGCCATTCTTCAACGGTGCCGACCATGGGAAACATGATCCGCAGCGGACGATTGTCGGCCGCTCGCAACAAGGCACGAAGTTGGCTTTCCATGATCTGCGGACGCTGTAACGTCAGACGAATCCCGCGCACGCCCAAAAACGGATTTTCTTCCTTGTCGATCGGCCAATACGGCAACGGCTTGTCACCGCCAACGTCAAGGGTGCGCACGACCAATGGCCGTCCGTGGAGCGCATCCAGTACGCGGCGGTATTCGGCTTCTTGGGTGGCTTCATCCGGCGCTTGGGTGTGGGCCATGAAAATCAGTTCAGTGCGCAGCAGGCCGATGCCTTCTGCGCCCTGCTCGACCGCAACGGCAGTACTCGCGCTGTCACCGATATTGGCAAACACCTCGACAGCGTGACCATCACGGGTCAATGCAGGTTCGTGGCGCAACGTGGCTGCGGCATTTAAGCGCTCGGTGCGGGTGTTGTGGTCATGGGTAGCGCGCTGCAAAGTGGCCGCGTCCGGAGCAACGCTCAATCGCCCACGCTGCCCATCAAGCAGTAATAGCGTGCCGGATTTGATCAGCAGCACCGCATCGCCGGCACCTACCAATGCCGGAATCCCCAAGGCTCTGGCGACGATGGCACTGTGGGCCGTTGCGCCGCCACGGGCGGTCAGAATGCCGGCCACGCGCTTTGGATCAAGCCGGGCAACGTCGGACGGGCCGACTTCTTCCATGACCAGAATGTACGGTTGCTCGGGCTCGGTGACCGTTTCAACGCCACACAATTGCGCCAGCACCCGACGGCCGATGTCGCGTAAATCGGCAGCGCGCTCGGCCAGCAACGCGTCATGCAGTTGTTCTTGCTGGCGGGCAGCCGCTTCGATGACACCGATCCAGGCGGCCGGAGCACTGTCGCCGTGATCCAGCCGGGCGCTGACTTCGTCGGTCAGGCCAGGATCATCCAGCAACTCCTGGTGAGTGATGAAAATCTCGCGAATGGCCTTTGCTTCTGCGCGCTGGATCAGCCCTTCAAGGTCCTGACGGACTGCAAACAATGCCAGCTGCAAGCGTTGATGCTCGGCAGCAATGGATTCACCTCTCAAAGGAAAATCAAATGCCTGTGGCACCTGAATGTGCGCCGGGCCGACGGCAATTCCTGGCGCCGCTGCAATGGCCTGGACCACGCTGCCATCGGCAGGCGCTACCAAGCCCGGCGCAATGATCTCCACCACCGCTAACGTGACGGCGGCCGTCGGGGTTTCGTGCCGCAACGTTTCGTGGAGCAGCGCGTCGACTTCTTCGCCCAAGCCTTCTTGTACCGCGGCAATCAACGCAGGCAGCGCCTGCGCCGCAATGCCGGGCTCAACGATAAATTCCAACACTTGCCCACGCCGGGCACCGAGGCTGAGTAACTTGGTCAGGCTTTTGACCGACACCGCGTTTTCGTCACCGTCGACAATCCGCACACGAATCTCGCCCTCAAAGCCTTTCGCCAACTGCGCGAGCGTCTTGGCCGGCCGTGCATGCAAGCCGTGGGCATTGGCCAGCGTCACCTGCTGGCTCGGCCAATCTTCCGGCAGCTCGCCGCCCAGCACCGCCAACACAGCGCGACTGCTGGTGGCGTGACCCAATTCACTGCCTCGCCCCTCAATCAACAGCGCGCATAAACGCTCAAGCAACGCTTGGTGCGCTTCACCCAGGCTGGCGAGGCAGAACAAACCGGTGAGCGGTTTACCGAGAAAACGAATCGGTTTGTCAGGGGTGACAAACGCCAGGCCAGGACGCTTGACCGTTTGTTCGCTGTGCAGCCACCACAGACCATCGCCCAGCGGTAATGCTTCCACCTGCTGCAGCACGGCCGCAAAGCCGTTACTCACGCAGTCAGCCTTACGCAACAGACGCGCGCCGCGCCACACCAGTTCTTCAAAATCATCCGCCGACACGCCGAGGCTAATCAGCTGTGCATCCAATGCCAATTCCTGCGGGGCACCTTGCAGCAGCCCGAGCAACGCTTCAGGGGTTTGCGCCTGACGCAACGCTTCGCCCAGATCGGTTTCGCCCAGCGCGCGGGTCAGTAATTGCAGCAAACGCAGGTGTTCATCGGTTTTTGCGGCTATACCAATGGCTAGATAAACGATCTGCCCGTCGCCCCAATCCACACCGTTGGGGAACTGCAACAAACGCACCCCCGTGGCGAACACTTGATCGCGGGTTTCAGGCGTACCGTGGGGAATAGCGATGCCTTGGCCGAGGAAGGTTGAACCTTGCGTTTCCCGGCTTTGTAGGCCCTGAAGGTAACCTTCTGCGACCAAGCCATCGGTGACCAGTTTGTCGGCCAGCAGTCGCAACGCGGCAGATTTATCCACAGCCGTCTGGCCCATGGATATCTGCTCTACGGTGAGTTCGAGCATGCCATTCTCCTTTTTGTTTTTAGGAACCGCCATTCGCACAAGACCTGTTCAACAAGCGACAGCTTAGGCGAGCCAGAGATATCCATCTGACAGCCTTGAATCGAGTAATACGGCAGAAATATTTTTACAGCTGAATCGTTTAATCTATTGAGAACGGCACGTTACTCGATAATCTGCTGCCGTTGAAGCCCAACCGTCAGATGATGTAGGACGTTTGCGTACGAAACTACGAAATAGCTGAGAGCTTCCAGATCCACAAATGTCACTCTATGAATGAAGCGCCTGAGATTAGAAGTAAGCGGGATGACTCGCGATAGCGGTATTTCAGACACGCCGCAATCCACACAATAAAAAAGGAATACTCGGGTGAAACTCATTGATATTGCTCGTCTGGCCGGTGTTTCTGTCACCACGGCCAGCTACGTCATTAACGGCAAGGCCGAACAACAACGCATCAGCAGCGCGACCGTCGAGCGCGTACGCATGGTGGTTGATCAGCACGGCTTTCGTCCGAATCCTCAAGCTGCCGGGTTGCGCAGCCGCCACACCCGCACGCTTGGTTTTATATTGCCGGATCTTGAAAACCCAAGCTATGCACGCATTGCCAAGCTGTTGGAGCAAGGCGCACGCGCTCACGATTATCAATTATTGATAGCCAGTTCGGACGACTCGCCTGCCAGCGAACTCCAGTTATTGCGCCTATTTCGGGCACGGCGTTGCGACGCGTTGTTCGTCGCCAGTTGCCTGCCTGAAGCTGACGACAGTTACCGTGAACTGCAAAAGGTCGGTCTGCCGATCATTGCCATGGACCGGCAAATGGACCCTGAGCATTTCTGTTCAGTGGTCAGCGACGATCACCAGGCCAGCCTGCAATTGACCCACAGTTTGCTTAAATCAACACCGCGACACATCGCGCTGATCGGCGCTCATCCCGAGCTGATCGTCAGCCAGATGCGCACTGACGGTTTCGAAGAGGCACTTTCGGGTTTCAGCGGCGAAGTGATCATTCAACAGGGCGAGGCGTTCAGCCGTGAGTGCGGCCGGCGTTTGGCCAGTGAACTCGTGGAGCGACTGGGTCAGTTGCCCGATGCATTGATCACCACGTCTTATGTGCTATTGCAGGGTGTTTTTGACGTGCTGCAGAGTCGCGCAACCAATCCCGCGCAGTTGCACCTCGGCACGTTCGGCGATACCCAGTTACTGGATTTTTTGCCACTGCCCGTGAACGCCATGGCGCAACAACATCAGTTGATTGCCGACAAAGCGCTGGCATTGGCGCTGGCAGCGGTAGAGAAAGATGACTATCAACCGGGTGTGCACGCCATTGCACGAACCTTTAAGCAACGCATTCACGAGGCCTGAACGTGGCGCTGATCGACACCCACACCCACCTGGACTTTCCAGACTTTGATGCTGATCGCAGCACGGTGGTGGCGAACTGCCGAGCAGTGGGGGTTGAGCGCGTGGTGGTGCTGGGCGTGTTTCAGGCCAACTGGCAGCGCGTGTGGGATTTAGTACAAAGTGATGCAGGACTGTACGCAGCGCTGGGCATGCATCCGCTGTATCTTGATGACCATCTGCCCGAGCACTTGCGCGAACTGGGTGATTGGCTGACGCGGCTCAAGGGGCATCCTCGGCTGTGCGCAGTGGGTGAGATCGGCTTGGATTACTTTGTCGAAACCCTGGACCGAGAACGCCAACAACAGCTATTCGAGTCGCAGCTGCAACTGGCCGCGGACTTTAATTTGCCTGCGTTGATCCATGTTCGGCGCAGCCACGCAGCGGTCATCGCAACGCTCAAACGCCAGAAACTACAGCGGGGCGGAATTATTCACGCCTTCGCAGGCAGCCGCGAAGAGGCGCGTGAGTACATCAAGCTAGGATTCAAACTCGGCCTTGGCGGCGCGGCCACTTGGCCGCAAGCACTACGGATGCACCGCGTACTCCCCGAGCTGCCATTGGACAGCGTGGTGCTGGAGACAGACGCTCCAGACATGGCCCCTGCCATGTACCCAAACCAGCGCAACAGCCCGGAATACTTGCCCGACATCTGCATGTCTTTGGCGCAGTTGATGGGCATATCGGCGGATGAGCTGGCGGCTGCCAGCACCCGCAACGCGTATGAATTGTTCAACTGGCAATAGGCGGCGCTAAACCCGAAACGCGCTGATCAGTTGCTTCAACTCCACCACTTGTGCTGATAACTGCCGGCTGGCGTGCTCTGTTTGGTTTGCACCGTCCGCCGTGCGCTCGCCGGCGCGATTGATCTCGACGATGTTTCGATCAATGTCATGGGCAACGGCTGTTTGCTGCTCCACCGCCGCCGCGATTTGTTGGTTTTGATCAACAATCATACTGACCGCGCCAAGAATGTTTTCCAGCGCTTGTTGGACCTTCTCCGATTGCCCAACGGTGCCGTTAGCCACCTCATGGCTGACACCCATGGCTTTCACCGCCGCACCCACGCCGCCTTGCAGCTTGGCAATCATCTGCTCGATTTCTTCAGTGGACTGTTGCGTACGCTTGGCAAGCGTCCTGACCTCATCGGCGACCACCGCGAAACCACGCCCCTGCTCGCCCGCTCGTGCCGCCTCGATGGCAGCGTTGAGCGCCAACAAATTGGTTTGTTCGGCAATACTTTTAATCACGTCCAGCACCCGACTGATGGCCGAACTGTCTGAGGCCAACTGATTGATGACCAACACCGATTGGTCAATCTCGCTGGCAAGCCTGGAAATACTGACCTGTTGCGACGCAACCAGTCCACGGCCGCTGACCGTTTCCTGATTCACACTGTGCGCGCTGCTAACAGCCGCAGCGGCACTGCGCGCGACCTCAAGTGCAGTCGCCGACATCTGGTTCATGGCGGTCGCCACCAGTTCGATCTGGTTACGCTGCCCCGCTACCGCCTGGTTGCTGACCGCAGAAACTGACTCAACCTGAGTCGCCTGGCGTTCAACCTCAGCCACGGTCTTGCCCACCCATTCGATCAGGTCATGGATTTTCTTCACCGTGCCGTTGAACACCCGGCCGAGTTCACCCAGCTCGTCGCGACTGTCGGCGATGAAACTGGCGGTCATGTCTCCCGCCGCGACCTTGTCCATCACCGCGCCGAGACGCCGCAACGTCGTTCGAGTCGACGCGTAGAAACCGCAATACAGGTAAACGATCAGTAGAAAAGCCCCAGCCAAGGCCACCACTAATAAAATCGTGTGCAGGCGGTTTTGCACCAACCGCTGCTGTAACTCCTGACTGAGAAACGCCAAGGTCGCGTCATTCAATTGATACGTTTTGGCGATGAGCCCCGTAGCCTGCTGGTAAAACTTCTCCCACGGCGCGTTCAAGCTGTCGGCCGAAACGACCTGTTGCTCGAACAGTTCACTGCTTTGTTTGAGCGTCGCCAGGCTGGCTTGAGCGGGCACGTCCAATGCATTACGCGCCGCCGGACTGCTGGCGAGCGCATCTTGCAGTTTCAAGGCGTAATCGCCCTGTATTCTTTCAAGTTGCTGCAGCAACTCATCGAAGCGGGTGCTGGCCGATGAGTTGATCATGCCCTGTCCCAGTGAGTAGGAGCCCATGGTGCGACCGTCGCTGATGGTTTGAGTGATCAACGGCGTGACGCTGGTGACCAAGTCGGTGAGCTGGCGTATATCGCTGTTGCTGTCCTGACTAAGGCCCGCCTGGCTGACAACGACTTTGCTGAAGGTCTGCGCTTTGTTCAATAACCGCGACACCATGCCGCTTTTGTTTTGCAGCGAAGATTCCGCCTGCTGTGCTTTGAAATCTGTGATCAGTTCATCGCGCTTGGTATTGAACGCGGTGGCCTGACTCGGATTTTCCGCGGGCGCCTGCAGACTTTTCAAGGTCGCCAGCACCGTGGTTTCCAGCGCTGAAATACGGGAGTTCAAGCTTTCGAATTGGCTGGCCTGGCCCAACACCACGTTCATCTCGACTAAGCCGTCGAGCGTCTCCAGGTCGCGCCGCAAATTCAAGCTGGTGCCCACCAACTCAAGGCTTTGCAACTCGATCCGGGTTCCGACGAACTCGCGATAAGAGTCTCGGACCAGATAGAAGTTGGTGATCAACATGGGCAGGAAAAATAGAATGCTGATGAGCGTGAACTTCATTGCGAAGTTCAGACGGTTCATCAACGCGACGGCCGGATACAAAAGACTCTTCACAAGAACGCTCCCTTTTTCTTATTTTTTAGGGGTAATGCGAAGGGTCTGTATACCTGATATCGAAGGGAGGTTTTGTAACTAAAGGTAAACGGGGAGTTATAAGCCCGGCATCGAGGTGCGGCCTTCGCAAGCAAGCTTGCACCCACAGTTTTTTGGATTGCCCCAAATGCGGCTGCATGCCGAGATTCGGTGGGAGCTGTGAATTGCCCTCAAGCATAGAATCTCCCACAGGATCGGGGTCCGTCTAAACCAGCAACGTCCATAGCGCGAACCCGGCGTACCAGACTAGCGCCGAACGCAACAGCAGTTCCCACAGCGAGTCGAGGTTGGCAATACCGTCTGCACCGATCACCGGCGCTGGAATCTCGCTGGCTGCTTGGCCGGTCTTAGTCACTAACTCTGCCGCGCTGATGTTCCAGTTGAGCAGCTCATGCAGCATCACCCGGCCAACCGCGACGAAATTCCCGACCAAAGCAAAACTGGCGGCCAGCAACCGTACCGGCACCCAGTCAAAAGCGTGGTGTAACTGCGCGGCGCGCTCGACCACTGCAGGGTTTTTGCTGTGTATTACGGCCAAGGCCAACAGTCGATAACTTAAGGCGGCCACTGGGCCCAGCAAGAAGTACCAAAAAATGACCGCAAAAAAGCTCTGATAGGCCTGCCACAGTAAATAACGCTGAACATCCTCAAGCAGTTGCGTACCGTCCTCGGCGAGTACGCCCATATCACGCTCGGCAACCAGACTGGCCGCTTCGTTGTCACCCCTGCGCCACGCATCTCGAAAGGGTCCAAGCGCAGCCAATACATCACCGCGTCCCAAACTGTAGATCAGGACCAATACGTGCACGGGCAAACCCAACCAGCCATACGCTACCGATTGCAGCACCACCAACAGCAGCGCCAACACCACCACGGGCAGCAACACTAGAAGCACCAACACCAGCCATGGCCGATTACTCATACGCGGGCTGGCTTCAAGCTTCGTCAACTCCCGCAGCCACGGCCCATCACGTTGAATGCGTTGGCGCAGGGCTGAGAACTTCTCGATCCAGACAGCCAACAGCAACACCAAAAAGCTCATTCACTGTTCCTCACTTCAATGTCCAATGCAGCTCGAAAACGCGCCCAGTCGAAACATGGACCCGGATCTGTCTTACGTCCCGGAGCGACGTCACTATGGCCGCAAATCCGCTGCGTGGTAATGTCTGAATACGTTGACTGCAGCTGTCGGGTCAATTCAATCAAAGCATCGTATTGGGCATCGGTGAAGGGCAAGTCGTCGGTACCCTCCAGCTCGATGCCAATGGAATAGTCGTTACAGGTGTCGCGGCCTTCGAAACTGGAGATGCCCGCGTGCCAGGCACGATCAAGGCAGGACACAAACTGAGTCAGCACGCCGTCGCGCTCGATTAGAAAATGCGCCGACACGCGCAACTCAGCGATGCTTTCAAAATAAGGGTGTTGTGTGACATCCAGTTGGTTCTGAAAGAACGCCTGGACGCAGCCGGTTTTGAATTCGGCAGGAGGCAAACTGATGTTGTGGATCACCAGCAGCGAAATCTCGGCCTCAGGCCGCGCATTGAAGTTGGGCGACGGGCAGTGGTGCGCGCCATGGCACCAACCGCTAGCGGAGTCCAGCTGCATGACGGGTTCCTTGAACGGCGGGTCGATAGCGCAAGTATGCCCGCGACGGGGAATCACCGGGCAGCAATATTTTCCTTACCGGCAAAACAGGATGTTTCATGGCCATATCTGTGAGGTGGATACCGCTGCATCAACAGCAGCGATCAGGCACCGCCCTTGAGTCGGCGCAGATTGCCAATGACAGCTTCCAATGCCCGGTCAAACAACAATGCATCGTCGAGTAAGCGGACAGCGCCGCGACGAAACTCAACGGCGAGGCCCATGCGGGTTTTTTCCAGCACTTTCATCCCGGTGCGGTTAACAAACACATAACGGCCAGTGGGCTCGATAATCGCTGCCAGCTTGCAACGCAATTTGTGGTCCTCGTCCTCTTGTATCTCTACCCAGCAACCGACCCGCAGTTTATCGACTTCAAGCACGGCTTCATCATCGTCGGCCAAGCGCACGCTTTGGTCGCCCAGCGGTTGCTCTCCAGGAGAAATCAGTACGATTTCTTCGACCACAGCGACCATTTCCGCCGTAGACGCAGGCTTTGGCGAATGTTCGCCCCTGTCATCCTGCTGAAGAGCGAAATACTGGAAAGCCTGTACGTGCAGGCCTTCCAATTGACTAAAAAAGTCGCCGGTGGCGAATGGGTCAAAGGCCGCGCTGGTCAGGCCATCGCGCAACGATTTAAGCAAACCGGGTACAAGGTCCAGCAAGCGCTGCCGGGCTTCGGGCTCTTCATGCAGCTCGACACTCCAGATCAAATCGTCCATGGCGCCCAAACCTGCGTGCCACTCGGGCGATTGGTCGCCGTGCTTCAAACAGGTCAACAGCAAGACTTTGCTCCAAGCCTCCTGAAGCAAGCGAACCACTACCTCGGGCAAGGTTTTGCCCAGCAAGCGTCGATTCAACTCTTGTTGCACCCGCTGTCGAGCCAACTCGGCTCTGGCGCGGCCTTCTTCAGCATCGCGAGTGCGCTGTTCAAGCAGCTCGCTACGGCGCCGCTCGTCACCGGTAAAGGCGAGAAAATCCACCAGAAGTTCGGAGAAAATCGCCGGATCGTCGACGAAATCGTTCAGCAGACGCTGCACAATCTGTTCGATGCGCAAGTAAAGCGTATCGCGCTGGTAGTCGTCACGACCGCCCCAACCCAATGCCGCAGAAGCAATTTCGTTAAGCAAACGTCGCGCCGGATGGCTGCCACGGCTGAAGAAGCTCTTGTCCAGTACCGCCACTTTCAGCATCGGTATTTGCAGACGCCCGATCAGCGCTTTAAGCGAATCGGGTAAATTGCGGTCGTCGAGGATGAACTCGAAGAGCATCGCGATCAGGTTGATCACGTCTTCGTCGACACCACACACCACTCGAAACTTGCCACTTTTCATGCTGACCCGGGCCAGCAATTGCTCCAATTGAATTCGCAGGTCGAAGTCATCCTGGGCCGCCTCGGTGGCGGGCACGTATTGCTGCAAATGCGAGAGCAGACGCAACAAGTCATGACTGGAAATCGGTTTCGCTTCAGCGTTGGGCTCGGGTGGCGGTGAGACACTGCGCACGAATAAAAGTAACTCTTGCAGCGCCGCAAACACCTCTTGAACGTCTTTATCGAGCTGCCGATTGGCACTGACCGTCGCCATCGCCTCGGCGGTATCGCCCCCCTGGGTTGAACGCACGCTGGCTGCCGGTCCACGATCAGAAACCCGACGCGCAGGCGCGGCCTTCAGATCGGGCAGCACTCCGCCGGCAATCAACAACTGATTAGCTTCGTCATACAGATGATCGGTATCGATCAGCACGTACTTTTCGAACAACTTGAGAATGATCAGTTTGACCTTGATTTCTACCCCAAGGCTGCGCCCAGCCTGGAGGAAGAAATCACACAGTACGGTCGGCCCCATTGGATTGGAGGCGTCGGTCAGGCGCTGAGGAATAAGGGTGTTCAAGCGAGTGGTCAGTTGCGTCAGGGCGAAACCGTCGCGGCTCAAGACCTTGGAGACCATGGCGTCCACGGCCACGGTTCGCTCCAGATCATCGTTATGCACCAACGCCAGCTTGTCGAACGTCATCGCGGGGGCCATTTCGGGGGCGCTCACCTCGTATTGGCCGAGACGCAGAAAGGCTTCGTAGAACTTGTCGAGAAAACAGCGCTCAATGCTTTTGCGTTTGAGGCGCAAGTCGCGCATGGCCTCAAAGAAAATATTCTGCTCAACATTGTTGTGCGCCCGGTCCGCCATTTCGAACAGCGTGTCGTCCGCGTTATCAAACAGCGCCTGCAACGCTTCTTTTAGCTGTTGCGCAGCTTTATCGCGCACTTGCAGCAAAACGACCGGCAACCGGGCCAGCGGCGAGGACGGAGCCTGCTCTGGGGCGCCCTTGTTCAGCGGAACAACTTTTCCGTCGTTTTGCATCAAGATCCCCACTAGAGAACATCCGCGAACCGTCTACAGACAAGACCCAACGGCCGTATCTGTAAAGTGGCATCTCGAAATTTGATAAGCGCCAAAGTCATGACGTCAATTGACCGACAGAGTATCTGGCAAAAGATATGGGTTATGCCAGTAGTGATTTGGGTCTTTTTTCTCTGCGAACGCAGGATAGACCGTCAATTGTGCTATCCATCGCACGGCCGAGCACAAAACCGACGAACTGCACACGCAGGCTCTGGCTTGAGGTATTGCACGGGTTGGGTTGCCGGAGTGCCGTACCTTATACTTAGGACACTTAGTAAGTGGAGCCCGTAATGCCAAACCTACGCCTTGCCCCCCTGACGGCTGAAATAGAAGCTAACGTACGCCGCGCGTTAATAGAGGACGTGGGCAGTGGCGACATTACCGCCCAACTGATTCCCGCAGAACGTCTGGCCAAGGCCACTATCATCACCCGCGACGACGCGGTAATAAGCGGTTCCGCTTGGGTGGATTCGGTTTTTCGTCAACTGGACCCCCGCGTGGCCGTGCATTGGCAGGTCGCCGACGGTGACCGGGTCAAACCCAATCAACCGCTGTTCCACCTCGAAGGTCCTGCTCGCTCGCTGCTGACCGGCGAACGCAGCGCGCTGAACTTTCTGCAGATGCTGTCGGCCGTTGCCACTCGTGCCCAGTACTACGCCGACAAAGTCGCCAACACCCAAGTCAAACTACTCGACACCCGCAAAACCTTGCCCGGCCTACGCTTGGCACAAAAATACGCCGTCACCTGCGGCGGTTGCCATAACCACCGCATTGGCCTGTTCGACGCGTTTTTAATTAAAGAAAACCACATCGCAGCCTGTGGTGGTATCGCCGAGGCAATCACCGCCGCCCGCAAAATCGCGCCAGGTCAACCGGTTGAAATCGAAGTCGAAAGTCTGGATGAGCTAAATCAGGCGCTGGCGGCGGGTGCCGATATCATCATGCTAGATGAGCTGAGCCTGGATGACATGCGAGAGGCCGTGCGGATTACGGCTGGGAAAGCGAAGCTGGAGGCCAGTGGCGGAATAAATGACACAACGCTGGTGCCGATTGCCGAGACCGGGGTGGATTACATTTCGATTGGCGCATTGACCAAGGATATAAAGGCGGTGGATTTGTCGATGCGATTGAGTTTGTGAGGCTGGGTTAACTCACTGTCGCTATCTCGGTAATTATGAACATCTAATCCTCGAAAACAGCTGATCCATGCTGTGTTGGCTTTCAATATCCTGCTGAGCAGAACGTGCATCCTCTGGCGTACGACCAAGGGCAATGAATACGTCCTGATAATCG
>NZ_JAMFRV010000578.1 GCF_026224925.1 Pseudomonas sp.
GATTAAGGTAGTGCTCCACGTACAGCACCAGCCGTTGATCGATGCGTCGGGCGCGACAGATCTGAATCACGCTGGACAGTGCTGGCAGTTGCAGCAATCCACAGATCTGTGCTGACGCAGGCTGCAGGCGTGCAGAGATCACCAACGTTTCCGCCACTCGCCCCTGGGCGCTGACCATGGCGTGAAAGTGGCTGCGGCGCATCAAGTCATAAGCCAGGCGCGGCGGTGAGATAAACCAGCCGCGTCGTTCCTCACGGTACACCAACCCCTGAGCCTCCAATTGCAATAACGCTTCACGCACAGTAATGCGTGTGGTGTTGAACAACTCGCTGAGTTTTCGCTCGGCGGGCAGCTTGCTACTGGGCGGCAGCAGGCCGTGTTCGATCTGCTCCTGTAGGGCCAGACCGATGGCTGTCACCGCTTTTGGTGCATCGTCACGCATCAACGTTACCTATCTGGACTAGTCCAGTGCAGTTATTGGGCAGAACTGAGCTTGAATCCTGCCTATTCGAATCAACACAAGCGTAGTCAATGCACATGACTGACAGATGACAACACCACCTGCCACAGCCACACATGTGGTTATAAAAAACATCTAAAACTAAGTATATCAATAGCTTAACCATGGTCTACGCTTACTGAGCACGGCATGCCGTTGACTGAGCAAATCCCTTGCAGGAGTGATGCCGACATTAAAGTGTCATGCACCTGGCCTAAATTGGCTCAGGTATTGCTGACCTAGACCAACCCACCCGCATTACCGTCGATAAAAACGTAGCGTTAAAACGCCCAAAGGAGCTTCGGATGAAACATCTTTTCCTGGCATCACTGTTAGGTTCGACCATTGCACTGTGCACAGCAGCCATGGCCGCTGATACCGATTTGCAAACCCTGGAGGCCGCAGCCAAAGCGGAGGGTGCGGTTAATAGCGTCGGCATGCCCGATGATTGGGCCAACTGGAAAGGCACGTGGGAAGACCTGGCCAAGACCTATGGCCTCAAGCACATGGACACCGACATGAGCTCGGCTCAAGAAGTCGCCAAGTTTGCCGCTGAGAAAGACAACGCCAGTGCGGACATCGGCGATGTTGGTGCAGCCTTCGGCCCTATCGCTGTAAAACAGGGCGTTACCCAGCCGTACAAACCAAGCACCTGGGCCCAGGTTCCGGATTGGGCTAAAGATAAAGACGGCAACTGGGCATTGGCCTACACCGGCACCATCGCTTTCATCATCAACAAAAAACTGTTGCACGGCTCCGACGCCCCGAAAAGCTGGGCTGACCTGGAGAAAGGCAAATACAAAGTCTCCATCGGCGACGTAAGCACTGCCGCCCAGGCTGCCAATGGCGTACTGGCTGCAGCGCTGGCCAACGGTGGCGATGAGAAAAACATCCAGCCGGCATTGTTGATGTTCAACAAACTGGCTAAAGAAGGTCGTCTGTCACTGGCCAACCCGACCATCGCCACCATGGAAAAAGGCGAGATCGAAGTCGGCGTGGTTTGGGACTTCAACGGTCTGAGCTATCGCGACAAGATGGTCAACAAGGATGATTACGTCGTACTGATCCCGTCTGACGGCTCGGTGATTTCCGGCTACA
This sequence comes from Pseudomonas sp., assembly GCF_026224925.1. Taxonomy (GTDB): domain Bacteria; phylum Pseudomonadota; class Gammaproteobacteria; order Pseudomonadales; family Pseudomonadaceae; genus Aquipseudomonas. Next base: position 1,598 of record NZ_JAMFRV010000578.1, read on the forward strand.
CCACTATCATCAACAAGTACGCCAAGCACCCGAACGCAGCCAAACTGACGCGTGAATACATCTTCAGTGACGCTGGCCAAATCAACCTGGCCCGTGGCAACGCGCGCCCGATCCGTGCCGAACACCTGACCTTGCCAGCTGACGTGCAGGCCAAATTGCTGCCGAATGAGCAATATAAGCATGTAACGCCAATCAAAGACGCAGACGCTTGGGAAAAAACCTCCAAGTCCCTGCCGAAGAAGTGGCAGGAAGAAGTCATTATCGACATGAAGTAACACCTCTGTTCGCAAGCACGCGCGGTCCCACACCTGTAGGAGCGCGCTTGCCCGCGATAGCAGTTTGTCAGACGCAGAAGGTCCTACGGCCCTTATCGAGGGCAAGCGCGCTCCTACAAATACATCCGCGAACCCGGAGTTCCCATGAAACACAACGTCATCCTGGTGGTGCTTGATGGTCTGAGTTACCAGGTCGCCCAACATGCCATGGGGCACCTTCAGGCCTACGCCAACGCAGGACGCGCGGCTTTATACAAACTGGAATGTGAGCTGCCAGCGCTTTCCAGACCGCTGTACGAATGCATTTTGACCGGCATAACACCGATCGACAGTGGCATCGTTCACAACAACGTTACCCGCCTGTCGAACCAGCGCAGCGTGTTTCATTACGCCAGCGAAGCCGGCCTCACCACAGCTGCCGCGGCCTACCATTGGGTCAGCGAGTTGTATAACCGTTCGCCGTTTCATGCGGCCCGTGACCGTCACACGGATAACACGAGCCTACCGATCCAGTACGGGCACTTCTATTACGCCGATCACTACCCGGATTCGCACCTGTTCGCCGACGCCGAAAGCCTACGTCTACGCCATGCGCCGAACTTCCTGTTGGTGCATCCCATGAACATCGACGACGCCGGGCACAAGCACGGCCTCGACACCCCGCAATACCGCAACAGCGCACGCACTGCCGACATCATCCTCGCCGATTACCTGCAAGGCTGGCTCGACGCCGGTTACCAAGTGTTGGTGACGGCTGACCACGGCATGAACAACGACCGCTCGCACAATGGTTTGCTCCCGGAAGAACGCGAAGTTCCGCTGTTCGTCCTCGGCGACGCCTTCAGTCTCGATCCATCCGCCACCCCGAAGCAGACGGAACTCTGCGGTACGGTCTGCGAATTGCTCGGTATCCCTCACGACAAGCCTATCTGCAGGGAGCTGTTGAAGTGAAATCAATCCGAGGCAAATGGCTGGCAGCACTCTGTCTGGTGCCCTTCGCCGTATTTTTTATCGTGTTCCAGATCGCGCCACTGGTGTGGGTGTTGATCAACAGCGTGCAGTCGGAAGACGAAGGCTGGGGGGTCGCCAACTTCATCGAGATCTTCAGTTCGCGGTTTTACCTGCAAGCAATCGGGCACAGCCTTGAGATCAGTTTCTGGTCCAGCGTGTTCGGGATCATTATTGCTGTGCTGGGCAGTTATTCCCTGCGCCGGGTCGATTCACGGCTGCGCAATTTCGTGAACGCCTTTGCCAACATGACCAGCAACTTTGCCGGTGTGCCGTTGGCGTTTGCGTTCATCATTCTGCTGGGGTTCAACGGCACGATTACGATCATGCTCAAACAGGCCGGGATCATTCAGGACTTCAACCTGTACTCGGAAACCGGTTTGATCATTCTCTACACCTACTTCCAGATTCCGCTGGGCGTATTGCTGCTGTACCCGGCCTTCGACGCCCTGCGTGAAGACTGGCGCGAATCGGCCTCTCTGCTCGGCGCCAGTGGTTGGCAGTTCTGGCGGCACATCGGCTTGCCGGTGTTGACCCCGGCACTGATCGGCACCTTCGTGATCTTGCTGGCCAACGCCTTGGGCGCTTACGCCACGGTGTACGCGTTGACCACCGGCAATTTCAACGTACTGCCGATCCGTATCGCCGCCATGGTCTCCGGCGATATTTCACTCGACCCGAATATGGCCAGCGCTTTGGCCGTGATATTGGTGGGCTTGATGACTCTAGTGACTATCGTCCATCAATGGCTATTGAAGAGGAGCTACCATGTCTCGCGGTGAATCCGGCTCTGTCGTGATGTACCACCGCATAGTGGTGTACATCCTGTTTCTCATTCTGCTGCTGCCGTTGGCCGGCACGTTGATCTATTCGTTGGCCAGCAGTTGGTCGGCGACGATTCTGCCCAGCGGTTTTACCTTCAAATGGTACGAACAACTGTGGAGCGATCCGCGCTTTCTGCATGCTTTCGGTCAGTCGCTGCTGGTATGCGTCGGCTCGCTGATTCTCTCCGTCATCTTGATTCTGCCGTTACTGTTCGTGGTGCATTACCACTTCCCCAAGCTCGACGCGCTGATGAACATCCTGATCCTGCTGCCCTTCGCGGTGCCGCCGGTGGTGTCCTCAGTGGGGCTGTTGCAACTGTATGGTTCCGGGCCATTTGCGATGGTCGGCACACCGTGGATTTTGATCGGTTGCTACTTCACCGTGGCGCTGCCGTTCATGTACCGGGCGATCACCAACAACCTACAAGCGATCAACCTGCGCGACTTGATGGACGCCGCGCAATTGCTCGGCGCCAGCACCTGGCAAGCAGCGATTCTGGTGGTGCTGCCGAACCTGCGCAAAGGCCTGATGATCGCCCTGCTGCTGTCATTCTCCTTCCTGTTTGGTGAGTTTGTGTTCGCCAACATCCTGGTCGGTACTCGCTACGAAACTCTGCAGGTCTACCTCAACAACATGCGCAACAGCAGCGGTCACTTCACCAGCGCCTTGGTGATTTCGTACTTCCTGTTCGTGCTGGTGTTGACCTGGGTTGCCAATTTACTGAACAAGGACAAAAGCGAATGAGCTTCGTCAGCGTTGAACATCTGCAAAAAAACTACGCCAGCACCGCCGTGTTCAGTGACATCAACTGTAAGATCAAGAAAGGCGAATTCGTCACCCTCCTCGGCCCTTCCGGTTGCGGTAAATCCACGCTGCTGCGTTGCATCGCCGGCCTGACGTCGGTCACCAGCGGGCGAATTTTACTCGACGATCAAGACTTGGTTCCGGTGTCACCGCAGAAGCGCGGAATCGGCATGGTGTTCCAAAGCTATGCGCTGTTTCCGAACATGAACGTTGAGCAGAACGTTGCCTTTGGCCTGCGCATGCAGAAGGTCAACCCGGACGACAGCCGCAAGCGCGTCGCCGAGATTCTTCGGCTGGTGGAGCTGACCGACTTCGCTAGCCGTTACCCGCATCAAATGTCTGGCGGTCAGTGTCAGCGCGTGGCGTTGGCCCGTTCGTTGGTCACTCAACCGCGCTTGTTGCTGCTGGATGAGCCGCTGTCGGCGCTGGATGCACGGATTCGTAAACACCTGCGTGAACAGATTCGGGCGATTCAACGCGAACTGGGGTTGACGACTATTTTCGTGACCCACGATCAGGAAGAAGCGCTGACCATGTCCGACCGGATTTTCCTGATGAACCAGGGCCGGATCGTACAGAGTGGCGACGCGGAAACCTTGTACACCGCGCCAGTGGATGTATTTGCGGCGGGCTTCATCGGCAACTACAACCTGCTCGATGCGGCAAGCGCCAGTCGCCTGTTGCAACGGCCGATTACCAGTCGCTTGGCGATTCGCCCGGAAGCCATCGAACTGAGCCTGACTGGCGAACTGGACGGTGAAGTGCGCAGCCACAGCTTGCTGGGCAACGTGATTCGTTATCGCGTGGAAGCGCGCGGCGTTGAATTAGTGGTGGATGTACTCAACCGCTCGGCTGCCGACCTACACCCGAATGGCCGCCGCGTGACCCTGGCCATCGATCCCTCGGCGCTTTGTGAGGTAGCCTAAGCGCGCACCCAAACTGCCCATTGTAGGAGCGCGCTTGCCCGCGATGGATCGCGAAGCGGTCCCGAAATTCACGACTGCTACGCAGCCGATCGCGGGTAAGCGCGCTCCTACAGGTGGTTGCAATATATTCAGAGGACAGCAGTAATGGCTTTAGCAATTTTTGACCTGGACGAAACCTTGATTGGCGGCGACTGCGCCAGCCTGTGGAGCGAACAGATGGCCCGCCTTGGCTGGGTCGACAAAGAATCGTTCATGCGTAAAAACGACGAATTGATGGCAGCCTACAGCGCGGGAGAGCTGGCGATGGAGGACTACATGGCGTTCAGCCTTGAACCCATGGCCGGCCGCACCCCGGAAGAGGTCGATCACTTGGTCGAACCGTGGGTCGAGGATTTCATCGAACCGATTATTTTCAGCGACGCCTGCACTGCCATCGCCAACCACCGCGCAGCCGGCGACCGGATTCTGGTAATTTCCGCTTCGGGCACTCATTTGGTGAAAGCCATCGCCGCACGGATCGGCATCGACGAAGTGCTGGGCATTGAGTTGGAGGTCAAACATGGCGTGTACAGCGGCGCGACCACCGGCGTATTGACCTACCGCGAAGGTAAGGTCACGCGGTTGATGGAGTGGCTGGAGGCTGAAGGCGAAACACTGGACGGCGCGAGTTTCTATTCAGACTCGCGCAATGACCTGCATTTGCTGAAACGGGTTGATCACCCGCATGTGGTCAACCCTGACCCCGTGCTGCGTGAACACGCGGAAAAGGCGGGATGGCCGATTCATCGGTGGTCGTGACAGTAAGGGACTGATTTTATTTTTCGTGCTCTGTGAAAAATCAATCCGTCCCCAGGGTTCCGCGAAGGCTATTCAACGCGGTATATCTGATATTCCTCGGTGAATGGCCCTCGCAGACAAGTCTGCTCCTACATCAGGCGTCAGGGTTCTAGGGATAAACAACCTGGTCCGCGCTGTTGAACTGAAACCGATTGGCAGCAGCCGCCGAAAAACTGATCCCGAGGATAGGCACGCGCTTACCGGTAGCCGCCATTTTTCGCTGAAATGACTGTGCGTCGGACAATGAGCCTGCTTTTGCTACATCATAAAAAAAGGCCACGACCCACATACGCATCGCCTCGTTATAACTAGGGGAATCAGCAGGCCCTCCGTTAGCAAGCATCACCTCATTCCATGAACTTTGGCCTGTGAAAGCATTATGCGATGCAATTGCATTGTGCCAGCCCAGCATGTTATCAGCATTCCACGAGCACTGTTGATAACTTACCTGACCCACAGATTGGAAATGTTGATTCCACTGCGCCGCTGTCGAATAACCCAACTTATCATCGCAACTTCCCCACGGGTAGGCGTGATTAGGATGACCAAGCCCAGTCGCCTCGAAGTCACAGCCAAAATAGTTTCGATTCATTGTTCTTGTCGTCCAGGCATCAAAAGGATAAACGCATGTGACCAGAGTATTTCCGCTACCTGAATACTTAGGATAAGATATACCCGGTACCGCCCCCCCCAACACATCAGCCGGACTCAGTAAAATGAACCCTGCTCGCTTATAAAACGTTGCTGTTTTTAAATCATGGCGAATCCACGAATACGAAGTCGCACGCAACTGCAGCGCAATAGCGCTAGACTCCCAAGGATTGAAAGCGCCATCGTCCGTCGTCCTTAACAATACCCCCGTGCAAAAATAATGGCCTCGTGTTATGCCTGTTCCATATTGAGTACAGTAGGTGGAGTCTTCGTTGTAGTGCTTGTTAATCAACGCGGCAATACCTGGCCCGTCGCTCAAACTGGTTGGTATCGACGCCTTCTCCTCGTGCATCGACGGGACAGCGCTTGTGCCTATCAGGACAGGCGCGGCACCACGCTCAGCAGGCTCGTACGTGGAAGGTACAGTACAGCCCACCAACACACCTATAAAACAGGCATATATCAATATTCTGCGTTTCATGGTTATCACTCCTTGATTTAATGACTCACCGTTGAGCCATGACGGTATCCGTCCGCAAATAGTCATTCGCCGGGCAACCGATGCTTCTGAAATGCGAGAGAGCAGGGTCTGGAAGACAGAAGGCCTCTACTCAAACGGCGGCTGCGGCTTAGGCGTGACGACATTACACCCAGCCAACACTGTCTCTGCATGCCCTACATAGGGCCGCCATGGTTCGAGGTTCCACTCGGCTTTGGTCCTGGCAATTTGCAGATGACAGGTCAATTGATTAATTATGCCTCGGGTGTTTACCCAATACTGATCACCCGAAAACTTCTTGGCTATTTCATAAAACATGTAAGCGGTTTCATCTGGACCAATTTGCCGTCCACAGAGAGTCGGCTTTAGTTCCAGTACCCACTCATTAAATTTATACACCCACTGACCGCTTTCAATATATTCCGTACACTCTGGCGCACGCGCGGCGTCGGCGGCATCGGAATATTCAATCCAGCCGACACTTGCAATAAAAAACAGGCAAAACATAGCACTTTTCATGGTCTTCTCCTTGACGCATTAGATGATGGCGCAAAACCTCTATTACTGCGGAACCGCCTGGTCGGCAGCCACATAAGCGAAACGCTGTGCCGCCGCAGCAGTAAAATCCAACCTTAGAATGGGAACGTTATAGCCATTGGCATTTAACTTTGTTTGAAAGTTTCTTGCCGCCGCTAAACTACCCGTCCGATGGACATCATAAAAGAAGGCGGCAATAAACGGCTTCAGACTGTCACCGTTATCACCCGCCTTGTTATTGAGCAATATTTCATTCCACACGTTGGCGTATTGAGGAAAAGCTGGCCGTGAAGCAATCATCGCACTCCAGCCACTTTGACTTTCTATATTCCATGAGCATTGACCAGATAGCGCTGGTCCATGCGCTGTTAAATAGGCATTCCATTGTGTTGCTGTCGTAATGCCCAGGGCGTCACATGAGCCCCAGCCGTAGGGGTTGTTATTTTTCACTTCACTTTGCGATGGTTTGTCATTGAGGGTTGGCGTTTCCTTGAAGCCTCGCACACCGCACCCTTGATGATTATTGGGATTTGCCAGCGTGCCCGCATCAAAGGGGTATAAACAGATGAACCCCGTCTCCAGCGCACGCAACCCATGCGAATTGCCCTCCGCCTTGTTGCGCAAAATAAATCCGGCGGGGTGATACAGCGTTTTATTGCTGACGTCCTGGCGTATCCAGGAATAGGAGGTAGCTCCCAAGGCAATCGACGACGGGCTGTAGGTCCAGGGGTTGAAGTTTCCATCCTCAACGGTACGCAGTAATACGCCGCTGCAGTAATAATGCCCTCTTGGCAAACTGGTTTCGTACTCCCGACAATTATTCTGCGACTCTCCGTAATTTCTGTTCATGGCCTCCAGCACATCAGCAGGCGGCTGAACGCCTTTGATGGCCTGCGGCTTTTGTTCCTGCAGCCATTCACTCGGAGTCCCGCGACTCGTTGGCGGAGCTTCGAGTTGTTGCTCAGCACAGGCCACCAGCCACAGACTGAAAAAGCACGTTAATAGCCGATTAGTCTTCATGACGAATACCTCTCCATATTAGTGTTATAAAGTTCGACTTTTCATCAAGGGATATCAATTCGCAGTAGTTGTGAGAATATTAATGAATTATCTCCCACCCCGACGCTGTAATTGATCAGCACTCTTCGACCACGATTTTCGGTAACCCACTGCGACGGGATCGTAAACTGGGTCACTCCGCCATTACTTGGCGGATGCTGTACTGCGGTATTACGATCCGTTACGCCTCTCCAGCGCACAGCTATCGTATGGCTGGTCAAACTGCTCGCATAGGCAACACTAACGGTGGTATTACCCGCATTTATGGTCGGCGCCACCAGATTCAGCGCTTGGGGCAAGACATTCAAACTCAATATTCTTGAAGCAATGATCGGCCCACCCGTGTACTCCACGACTGAATAATTAACATCCACCAGCCGACCTATTGAATCAATGACTTCATCTCGCCAGATCGTAAAATTAATCGGCGCAATGTTCTGAACAGATTTGATATCGGTTTGGAACACAATCCGGGAGGCCCAACGCACCCTCACCGTTTGACCCACTGCCATGCCCATATACTGTGGCACCGTGACAGTCACATCTGCGCCGCTTGGAAGCCGGGAAAAATCCAGCTGATCCCTGTTAGCGCCAGTTGCACCGACCACCTCAGGTCGTATCAGGTCAAGATTTTCTCCCGTTTCCACAACCGAAATAGCTAATGGCAACGAAACAATAATCGGGCCCCCTCGCGCGTAGCTATAGGTAACCGTTACCGATTTATCGACATCTTCCCGCGCCCATGCCAATGGAATATCGAAATCCAGAGGAGCAATGGCAACAATCGTTTTGATAGCCGTCTCGTGCAGATTTACACCCAACCAGCGAACACGCACGGTATCGCCAACCTGCATACCGTAATTCGGCACTCGCACCGTGACCCGAGTCAGCCCTTTGAGGTCCAGAACGTTTGCCGCATTGTCTTCCAGGACATCCGGCGCGGGGGGCGCGGGCACCGTCTGAACTTCGACGGTAAAAGTACGCACACTCGACTCTAGCCCAGTCCCATAAAGTGCCTTCGCTTTCATGGCGTGAGGCCCGTCTGCCCGACCGGTAAACACTCGGGTCCACGTACCACCAGTATCAGCGGTTGCAGCGCCAATAACCAAATTCTGGTCCAGGATTTCAACCATTCCGCTGGCCTGCGCCGAGCCGCTCAGGGTCACGTTGTTGTCGAAAGTTTTGGTGTTTTCTGGGATCTCTATGCCTTGGGAGTCCTTGACGTTGGTGATGGTCGGGGGACGCAGACCAACCCCTACCTCAGTCTGCTTGAGCACGGACCATTTTGACCAGTTATTGACCTCATCGCGGACTTCATAGCGCACGTTGACGCTGCCACGGTAAGTATCCAGTATGGCGCGGGTCACGGTGAAGTTCACCGGGCTACCTACTTCAGAAGCTTCAAGCGCCGGATGTAGCAAGCGTTGGCCGGCCCAATCCAGCGTGATCTTGTCACCGGCGAACATGTTGTCGTACACCAAGACGGTGGCAGTCACGGCCTGGACGCTGTCTTCGATCACATCTGGAATGCCGGTCGGGGCCTTGAGGTTTTCGTTGATGTCTCCGGAACCGGGATCCGGGTCAAGGCCGCCAGGCACCAGACGCTTGACCCTCACCACACCATTGGGAGACTGCTCCGTGCCACCGCCAATGGCGCTCGTCGCGATGTAATAAAACGTGTGGTCGCCATCGGGAAATCTGAGAATATCCGCCGGAGGCACCGATAGGTTGACTATCCCTGCTGTCAAGTGGCCTTGGTTAACTGTTTCGCTTGTGATGAAGTTGGTTTGCCAATACAAATCAATGCGATGGTTCAGTTGTACTGCGCCCGGCGCAAGCACTATTTGCACCTGTACCGGAGATCCTGGGTCGCTCAGGTCCACCAAACGTAGACCGCCATTGGCTATCGCCGCAGGAACCCGTGGGGGATTTAGTGCCAGGGGGGATTTGGACATGGGTATAGCTCCTGAATTAAGTAAGGCCGGGGGCGCAACGCCCGGCTCCTGTCCGCGATGACGGTGTTGTTTCAAGTACCGTCATCGCGGGTTTTGCGCAGAGTGAATTTACGGGATCAAGTCAGCACAGTCCGGCGAGCCGGGTCGTTCATGCTGTAAAAACCGGTTGACCAACTCATAGTTGAAAGTGATGATGAAGGGGCTGATTTTTGTAACGCGCTACCAACGATAAGTCAGCCCCTTGACCAGTCTTTTTCTTCAGCCCTTTTCCTCCTAGGCCTAGCCCCTTTTTTATATTTAATCGTTTTATCTGGTTGGAATTGTGTAATCAAGTGAATGCATGTGGAATCCCCCCGTAGTGTTGCCTGGGGCAATACCGACGATTTCAAAAAAGCTCACGGTTTCGAGATCTACCGTTTGTTCGGCTGGATCAACCTGCATGCTTCTAGCATCAAGCTCAATTGTGCTTATTTGTTGCGAATCTTTATTGTAGGTCGTGAGTATTAAGCCAGTATTTGTTTGTTTACCGGCGTAAACAATTCTGGTCGACATATAATTAAATTTTAGATTAAATCTTACCTTCAGATTATAGCCATCGATATTGCATGAATAACCATGAGACCCGACCGCTATAGATATGGTTTCATTCGCCCCCTCTTTCGGCCCCCTGTGTTCAATAATCATGCTCGGGCGATCTATAGTTTCTCCAATGTTAGTAATGTTTATATATGGCGCACGCAACGTAAAATCTTCTCGCAGCACTGGTGCCACCGCGGTTGCGACGGTGAAGGTTCGTGCCGCCGATATTGCTCCGGTGCCATACAAGGCCTTGGCGGTGATGCTATGGGCGGCGACGGTGAGGCCCGTCAGCAGCAACGTCCAGGTACCGCTGGCGTCAGCGTTTGGCTTGCCTTTGGAGACAGCCACATCAAAAATCTCGAC
>NZ_JAMFRV010000579.1 GCF_026224925.1 Pseudomonas sp.
CCTGACACGGATCGTCAGTCTGATCTGTTTTTTTGGTCTGATGATTCTGCTGGCGGGGTATTACCTGATCTTCGCCGACCTGCATGGCGCTCGCCCGTGGGTGATTTTGAGCATTGAACTGGTACCGTTGCTGTTGCTGTTACCCGGCATGCTCACCGGCAGCGCGCGCGGCCATTCCTGGACCTGCTTTGTGGTCAACCTGTACTTCATCAAAGGCGCACTGGCAGTGTACGACCCCAACCGCAGCGTGTTCGGCGCACTGGAAATGCTCGCCAGCGTGGCAGTGTTCACCAGCGCGTTGCTGTACGTCAGATGGCGCTTTCAGTACAACCGAAAGCTGGCGGGTGAAGGGGCTGTTTGATACTGGAACCAGGCCAAAATTCTGTGGGACCGAATTCATTCGGGAAGCAGGCGGCGCGGTATATCAAACATACCGAGGCGCGGCCTTCCCGAATAAATTCGGTCCCACAGAACATCAATGATTCACGGTATACGCCAGCATCATTGACAGCTGGCACATCGGCCGGCCGCTTTCGGCGTGCCATTGGTTGAAGGCGCCTTGCACTGCGGCCAGGTCTTTGAGGCTGGTGGGTACGCGGTCGATGATGTCCTGTGCATTTAGCCCGGCAACCATGTCATAGGTGGGGATGAACGTGTCTTTACCGACCATCCGCAAGAAACTCGGCGCAGACATTCCGCCCAACTGGTAGCCGTGTTTCGACAAGTACTTCCACAGGCCAACGATATCGGTCACAGGCCAGTCGGCGACGAAATTGCCGAAGCTGCCGTGCTCTTTAGTGATGTCCAGAATCATCTGCGCGTTACGCGGCACACTTTTCAGCTTGCCCAGGTGGCGAATGATTCGTGCGTCCTGCATCAGGCGTTCAAGGTGCTCGGCCCCCATCAGCACCACTTTCTCCGGATCGAAACGAAAGAACACTTCTTCGAACGTAGGCCATTTGGCATCGACCAAGCTGTGCTTGAGGCCGGCACGAAATACCCGCTGAGCCAACGCCGAGAGGTAGCGGTCGTTGCCGATTTTACGCAATTGCGCGGGGGATCTGGCGTCGGGCAAGTGCGCTTCGAGCGCGGCAGCCGAACCAAAGCGGTTCAGGTTGTACTCGTGAAGCCATTTGTAATCGCGCATGCCTTTCCTACAGGTTCATAACGTTGACGAAGCGCGAGGCTGCGGTTTCATCGATACGCAGTTGGGTGAAATCGAACAGGTTACGGTCCGCCAGTTGCGACGGCTGCACATTTTGCAGTGCCCGGAAAATACTCTCGGTGCGGCCCGGCGTCTTGCGCTCCCAGTCCGCCAGCATCTCTTTGACCACTTGGCGTTGCAGGTTTTCCTGCGAGCCGCAGAGGTTGCACGGAATAATCGGGAACGCCTTGAAGTCCGCAAACGCTTGAATGTCTTTTTCGGTGCAGTACGCCAGCGGACGAATCACCACGTTGCGCCCATCATCAGCGCGCAGCTTGGGCGGCATCGCTTTGAGCGCACCATTGAAGAACAGGTTCAGAAAAAAGGTTTCAATGATGTCATCGCGATGATGCCCCAGCGCCATCTTGGTCGCACCGATTTCGTCGGCATAGGTGTAAAGCGTGCCACGGCGCAGACGCGAACACAGCGAGCACGTGGTCTTACCTTCCGGGATCAGCTCTTTGACCACCGAATAGGTGTCTTTTTCGATGATGTGGTAATCAACCCCCAAGGCTTCGAAATACGCAGGCAGCACGTGTTCTGGGAAGCCCGGCTGCTTCTGATCCAAGTTGACCGCGACAATCTCGAATGAGACCGGGGCGACTTTCTGGAAGTGCATCAGCACGTCGAGCAACGTGTAACTGTCTTTACCGCCTGACAGGCACACCATCACTTTGTCGCCCTCTTCAATCATCTTGAAATCGGCCACTGCTTCGCCAGCGAGGCGGCGCAGACGCTTCTGCACTTTATTCTGGTGAACTGAAAGGATGCCCATGGTGCTGATATCCGCGACGGTTACTCGGAAAAGGCGGGCATTTTACGCGACAGCGAGGGCGGATGCTTGATGGATTTATTTTATCCGGCGCGGCGCTGTCGCTAACGGTTTCACCGCCAAGCAACTATCAAGATAGTTAGCTCCGCATCTAATTTGCGTGAAAAACCAAATAACGCGCCGCGATTACGCGCATCGCTTAGAGCACAATTTGCTCTAAAGCGGTGTAACTAGACTCCTATACTGCGACATAAGGTCGCACCTATTCCTATACCGAGGCTGTGGCCTTATTCCTGTCGAGGCCCTCGGCCCGATAGGCGCTCCGCTGGGGGGCGACGGCAGATAATAATAAGGAGTGACTGGCATGATGAATCACGTTTTAGGATTGTTTACTCATCCTGATCGCGAGTGGAAACAAATCCGTAGCGATAAAGAAGAAACGATCAGCCATATGTATTTGACCCACACGTTAATTCTGGCGGCGATTCCCGCTGTCGCGGCTTACATTGGCACTACACAAGTGGGCTGGGTCATTGGCAGTAGAGCGCCTGTGATGCTAACCCACGAAAGTGCAATTTGGATGACGATCATGTCCTACATCGCCATGTTAGGCGGCGTAGCGGTCATGGGCGGTTTCATCCATTGGATGGCACGAACCTATGATGCCAACCCAAGTCTGGCGCGCTGCATGGCGTTCGCAACGTACACCGCTTCACCGTTATTCATCGGCGGGCTGGCGGCTCTGTACCCACACATGTGGCTGGGGATGGTGATCGGAGTCGCGGCAATTTGCTACACGGTTTACTTGCTATACGTCGGCTTACCGACCTTCATGAACATTCCGTCTGACGAGGGCTTCATGTTTTCCAGCTCGGTACTTGCCGTGGGCTTGGTGGTACTGGTCGCGATCATGGCGTTCACCGTCGTGTTGTGGGGCATCGGTGTAGGACCCGAATATACCAATTGATTCCATGCGCAAGCTTCTACAACACGAGATGACGAGCCGCCTGCTGGGCGGCTCGGTTGTTTTTGATTACCACTGGGCAGTTGATGACCATTGGGCAGCTTGAGTTTTCGGCGAGCCAGGGCTTTGCGGCATACTTGGCACCTCTGGAGAGCTTTTAAGAATGCCCGAACACATCACATCCCGCGTTGAAGTCTGTTATCAGCAAGCCGAACATTTTTTCAAGCGCGCCTTCAAACGCCCGGTGGTCAGCCTCAAGCTGCGCGGACAGAAGGCCGGCGTCGCGCACCTGCATGAAAATATGCTGCGGTTCAATCCGCAGCTGTACCGAGAAAACCGCGACGATTTTCTTAAGCAGACGGTTGCCCACGAGGTGGCGCACTTGATTGCGCATCAATTGTTCGGCGAACGTATTCAGCCTCATGGCGAAGAATGGCAGCTGATTATGCGTGGTGTGTACGAGTTGCCGCCCAATCGCTGCCACACCTACGCGATCAAGCGTCGCAGCGTGACCCGCTACATATACCGCTGCCCATGCGTTGACAGCGATTTCGCTTTTTCCGCACAGCGCCATTCGCTGGTACGGCAAGGGCGCCGGTATTTGTGTAGACGATGCCGGGAGACTTTGGTCTTCAGTGGCGAATTGCGCGTTGAGTGATTTAGCCTCATAGACCACGGCGCGAAGCAGACGACGCGGTCTACCAGAAATGCGAGGAGGCTGAGCCCAATCAACCTATAACCCCGGCCTTACGCATCTCTTTTATCTGCTCAATCCCATACCCCAATTCCGCCAAAACCTGCTCACTGTGCGCCCCTACTTCGGCGCCGATGTGCCTAGGCTTGGGCAAAACGTCGGAAAACTTCAGCGGGCAGGCGATTTGCGCTTGGGAGCTGCCGTCCCCTCGCGGCACTTGGCTCACGACTTCTCGGGCCTGGAGCTGAGAATGCTCAACCGCTTCGGCAATGCTCAGTACCGGTTCCACGCAGGCGTCCAACCCGGCAAAGCATTCACATAACTCCTGATACGAGCGCTTCTCGAATTCGATCGTCAGTTCACGCTTCAACACCGATTGGGCCCCAGGCTCTGACGACAAGCCCTGGGACGCCAGTTCCGGGCGTCCCAGGGCCTCGCACAGCAGTTGCATAAAGCCTGGCTCCAGGCTGCCCACGGCAAACCAACGGCCTTCGCGGCAGCGGTAGTAGTCATAAAAGCTGCCGCCGTTGAGCAACTGA
>NZ_JAMFRV010000580.1 GCF_026224925.1 Pseudomonas sp.
AAAAAAAACAATTTAAAACAGCCTGTTAGGACAGCTTATCGCCACCCGATACAACACGGCCTGCCCTTATTCCAGCGATTTTGGCTTGCGCACAATATCTGTGGAGCATCCTGTGGATAACCCGTGCAAGCCTGCCGCAGATCCCTATATTTCATGGCGTGCGTCGTGCTGGTCGATTTTTACTCAGTTAGTACAAAAGCCTTGAACGTGTCCGAACTGAAACGGCGCCAGCCCAACGTTGTCCATTAAAGTCCTTGAATCCATTTAACGGAACACGGAGTTCATCCATGCCTAGTATAAAAACCGCATTAATCATTGGCGCATCCCGGGGCTTGGGCCTCGGATTGGTTCAGCGTTTGACCGAACAAGGTTGGCAGGTGACCGCCACGGTGCGAGACAGAAATCAGCCCAGCGGACCGCAAAGCATTGCCCACGTTGTTGTCGAAACTCTGGACATCAATGAGCTGCATTCCCTGAATGCCTTCACCGAGAAGCTCAAGGGGCAGGTGTTCGACCTGCTGTTCATCAATGCCGGTGTCAGCGGCCCCCGGCCTCAAAGCGCTGAGCTGGCAACGGCGAAAGAGTTGGGCGATTTGTTCCTGACCAATGCCACCGCGCCAGTTCGACTAGCGCAACGGATGATTCAACAGGTTCGTCCTGATACCGGCGTATTGGCGTTCATGAGCTCCGTGCTGGGCAGCGTTACCTGCCCGGAAGGCAACGATATGGTGCTCTACAAAGCCAGCAAAGCGGCTCTGAACTCCGTGACCAACAGTTTCGTCACTTCACTTGCAGAGCCACGGCCAACGGTGCTGTCCATGCACCCAGGCTGGGTAAAAACCGACATGGGTGGCGAAGGCGCCGACATCGATGTGCAAACCAGCACCGAGGGCTTGGTTAAACAGATTGACGCGTATGCAGGCAAAGGCGGGCATCACTTCATCAACTACAAGGGTGAGACTATTCCCTGGTAGCAGCTTTCCCCGGTAGCAAAAAGCGCAGACATCAAGGGGGCCTCGTGCCCCCGTTTCAAAGACCCAGCAACGACAGCATGATGAAAGTCGCAAACAACACAAAATGGGTCATGCCTTCGATAGCGTTGGTTTCGCCATCGTTGAGGTTGATAGCACTCACCAGCAAGGTGATAAATACCATCACCGTCTGCACCGGCGTCATCGCCATCTGGAACGGCTGCCCGCTATAAAGCGCCATCGCTTCCATGACCGGAACCGTCAAAATCACGGTCGATAACGAAGCACCCAGCGCAATGTTTACAACAGACTGCATACGATTGGCCAACGCTGCACGCAACGCCGTAAGAATCTCCGGGGCAGCGGAGATGGCCGCCACTAGAATCGCCGTCATTACCGGTGGTGCGCCGGTCCCTTCCAGGCCAAGGTCGACCGTTTTCGACATCACTTCGGCCAACGCACCAATGACCACTACGCCGAACACCAGCGTACCAATAGAGCGCGTCAAACTGATCGGTTGCTCTTGCTCAGCTGGCTGGTTCTTGCGTTTTTTCTGTGGATAGCTGTAGCTGAAGAAGTAACTGTGGGGCCCGACTTGCATGCGCAGGAACAGTGCATATAACAGCACCATCGCGCCGATAGTAAACGCCGAGTAAGTCTTCCAATCGCCTTCAGGAATGAACTCAGGCACCACCATGGAAACGCCCATCGCGGTCAAGATCATCACACTGTAAGTGCGCGCGGAATCGTCGTTATAAGATTGTTCCCCGTGCTTGAGACCACCCATCAACGCAGCCAGACCAAGGATGCCGTTGATGTCGAGCATGACCGCCGAATAAATAGTGTCGCGCACCAGCGTCGGCGAAGGTTCGTTGCTCATCATGATCGCCAGGATCACCACTTCAACCAATACCGCCGCCAACGTCAAAATCATTGTGCCGTAGGGATCGCCGACCTTGTGCGCCAGCAATTCGGCGTGATGGGCCACGCGCATGGAGGCGCAAACAATCGCCGCCACCAAAGCGATCCCGCCGGCTAGCGCAGTGCCTTGGCCATTACTCAGCAGCCAGTGCTCGAAGGGAAAAGCGATGAACGCAGCAAGGACTGCCAACAGCAGAAACTTCTCGTCTTTTAAATAAGTCAGCATTGGGGCCCTTGGTTTGGAAGTGTCTAGCGTGGGGATAACATGTGCACTACAGACTGTTGTTAGTCACAAAACGTTTCGTTAATAACCCTAGCAGTAAACCGCCGCAAGCCGAACTTTGAACCGGCTGGTCAGGTTTTGCGCCCCCAACGGTCATCCTCTGTAGAATGCCGGCATCTGCACCTGATGAGAAAAAGCACATGTACGATTGGCTGAACGCGCTGCCCAAGGCAGAACTGCACTTACACCTTGAAGGCTCGTTGGAGCCGGAGCTGCTTTTCGCCCTGGCCGATCGCAACAAAATCGCCCTGCCCTGGGCTGACGTCGAGACCCTGCGCAAGGCCTATGCCTTCAACAATCTGCAGGAATTTCTGGACCTGTATTACCGCGGTGCCGATGTGTTGCGCACCGAACAGGACTTCTATGACTTGACCTGGGCTTATCTGCAACGCTGCAAGGCACAGAACGTCATCCATACCGAACCCTTTTTTGATCCTCAAACCCATACCGACCGAGGCATAGCCTTCGAAGTCGTGGTCAATGGCATCGCCAGTGCGTTAAAAGACGGTCAGCAAAAACTAGGGATCAGCAGCGGATTGATCCTCAGTTTCCTCAGGCACCTAAGTGAAGAAGAGGCCGAAAAAACCCTTGATCAGGCGCTGCCATTTCGCGATGCGTTTGTCGCCGTCGGCCTCGACAGCTCGGAAATGGGGCACCCTCCGAGCAAATTCCAGCGGGTATTCAATCGCGCACGCGCCGAAGGTTTTCTGACGGTTGCCCATGCGGGTGAAGAAGGGCCGCCCGAGTACATATGGCAAGCGTTGGACCTGTTGAAGATTGAGCGTATTGACCATGGCGTACGCGCTATCGAAGACGAACGACTGATGCAGCGGATTATCGATGAACAGATCCCGCTGACCGTTTGCCCGCTGTCCAACACCAAACTGTGCGTGTTTGACGACATGGCCCAGCACAACATTCTCGACATGCTTGAGCGTGGTGTGAAGGTCACGGTCAACTCTGACGATCCGGCGTATTTCGGTGGTTACGTGACGGAAAACTTCCATGCACTGCACACCCATCTGGGCATGACGCAAGATCAGGCCAAACGCCTGGCGCAGAACAGCCTGGACGCAAGACTGGTCAAACCTTGATCCACCGTTGATGTGTTCCCCGGCACAGGGGAACACTTCAACAATTTTGGCGTCAGGCAGCCGAGGCTATTTTGCTGATTTCGCGCTGCCCGCTGGTAGAAACCTGCAATGCGGTGGACTCATCCATTGGCCGCAGCCAGCCCAACTGAATGAACAACTGCAACAGACCTGCCCCCAAAGCACCGCCCAGATGAGGTGTGCGCTCGCTCCAGTCCGGGCAAGCACAGACGGTCTGACGCTTGCGGTGAGCCAGTGCCGGAACGTAAATTCCGCGCTCCGCAAACTGCGCGATGCCTTTACTGGTCACTTCGACGCGCTGCTCATGCTGCTCGATCCAGCCCGCGCCCAAAAGACGCTGATAAAGCTCAGCCGCGAGCTCGCCCCCCAAATGATCGGAACAGATCCGTGCCTTTCGCAGCGGCAAAGGTGGGGTGGACAATACAGGTTGCGAGACGCTTTTGCTGACGCGGTCGGTGCTGACCAGTGAGGCACTGGCCAGTGCCTCAACCGCTGCACCGACTTCTGGCGCGGCCAGCCTGAAAAACCGCTTTCTGCCGCGCGCCTCTTGCTTCAATAACCCGCCGGTAGCCAGCCGTGCCAAATGGGCGCCCGCCGACGAAGTAGACAGCCCAGCCAGCAGGGCAAGTTCGTCCGCCGGGCGGGCGGTCCCGTCCATCAACGCCCAAATCATTGCGCTGCGCTTTGGGTCAGCCAACAACGTGGCAATCTGGCTAATGCAAGGTGCATATTCCATGTATTCACTCCCTGTTGAAACATTCGTCTATCGCACTGACATAGTGAACAGCAAATTGTATCCAGCCAAGACGCTAAGCCGCCAAAGTGAGGGCTATATATCACCTAATTATCCGGAGCGTGATATTGCGACCTTATATATGACGCAATTTTATGCCTAGAGCATCTGTACCATTCAAGCGTGTCGGTATTGTCCTACAGGCAAGTCCTGCTTGACGACTGACGACTCGGCCGATGTCGCCAAGTATAAGCCCAGCGCTCTTTTACGAAATGGGGATTAAACTCACGATCAGGCCGCCATTGGCACCCTATAGCCAAAGTCGGTCATCTCATCTCTCTCTGAAAACGGCCTCTAAATCTTCCACCGACCTTGAAAGCTTGGCTGGCCGGTCACTTACAGGCAGCGCCGCAAAAATCGTACGCGTGGCTTAAGGGAATTGCCTACAGAAGAAACACACAAAACACGCAAGAAAATACGACGTCTTAACGGAGTGTTCTGCGCTTGACGCTGTCATTACTGGATTTTATTAATACGACTGCTTTCATTTACCGTAAGACAATTCCTTATACTGCGTAGGATTTCACAGTTTTAACATGGCGTCACTCGCTGACGGTTATCCGCGGGGCCAATTCGGCACAACGCAACTTCAGCATTTCGCGCAATAGATTCACCGGCTTACTTAGTTGCGCACGATGGGCGCACAGCAAATTAAGGGGTGCCAACTCTCCCTGTAACTGCGGCATTAACACGTTTAAGCGGCCAGCGTGCACATCGGCGGCAACGTCCAGCCAGGACTTATAAGCCACCCCTGCCCCCGCGACTGCCCACAAGCGCACAACGTCAGCATCGTCACTGAAGCGGTCGCCACGTACGGTCAGGCCCATTTCGCGCTTGCCGTCGTGAAATTGCCAATGGTCATGCACCCGATTGCCCAGCATGAACAGCAGGCAATTATGCTGCGCCAATTGCTCAACATGCGTTGGCTCGCCATGGCGAGCCAGATAAGACG
>NZ_JAMFRV010000581.1 GCF_026224925.1 Pseudomonas sp.
CCAGCAGCAGGTTGGCCGGGTTGTCATCGACGCACAGTAAACGCGGCGCCCGGCTCGACAGCGGTTCGGTCACATCGCTGCGCTGTTGTTTCGGGTGGATCAGCTCAGACAAGGCACGGCGCAGTTTGCGCGTGCAGGCTGGCTTGGCCTGCAATTGGCTTTGGGCATTGGGCACGGACAGTTGAAACTGCGCCTGTTCAGTGGTTGGGCACAGCACCAACACTTTGCAGCCGAGGTTCTCTAGATCCCAAATGTGCTGGCGCAAGCGTTCAGGCGGCAGCTCGTGGGTGGTGATCCCCAGCACGGCCAAATCAATCACCTGCGGTGTTTCGTGGGCGGCGGTGACGCCGTTGATCAAGGCTTCGAGGTTATTGAAAATGATCGCTTCAAGCCCGCAATCCTCCAATTGATGCTGCAACGCCTGACGCGCCAATTCGTGGTTTTCCAGTACCGCGACTCGGCGACCCAGCAGCGGCGCAGACGGCAGATCGTCCAGGTCGTCTCGGGTTTTCGGCAAATTCAGGCTGATCCAGAACTCCGAGCCTTCGCCGGGCGTGCTGTCGACGCCGATTTCGCCGCCCATTTGCTCGATCAAACGTTTCGAAATCACCAGGCCTAGGCCGGTACCGCCCGGCTGTCGAGACAGCGAGTTATCCGCCTGACTGAACGCCTGGAACAACGCGCGCACGTCTTGGTTGGATAAACCAATGCCGGTGTCCTGCACGCTGATCCGCAGTTGCACGCTGTCTTCTTGCTCATCTTCGAGCATGGCGCGGGCGACGATGGTGCCTTCGCGGGTGAATTTGATCGCGTTGCTGACTAAATTAGTGAGAATTTGCTTGAGCCGCAGCGGGTCGCCCAGCAGCGCCAGCGGCGTATCGCGGTACACCAGGCTCACCAATTCCAGCTGTTTGGCATGGGCAGCAGGGGCGAGGATGGTCAGGGTGTCTTGCAACAGGTCGCGCAGATTGAACGGCACGCTGTCGAGAACCAGTTTGCCGGCTTCAATTTTCGAGAAGTCGAGAATCTCGTTGATGATGCTCAACAGGCTGTCGGCGGATTTCTCGATTGTGCTCAGGTAGTCCAGTTGACGCGGGGTCATCTCACTCTTTTGCAGCAAGTGAGTGAATCCGAGAATGCCGTTGAGCGGTGTGCGAATCTCGTGGCTCATGTTGGCGAGGAATTCGGATTTGATCCGGCTGGCTTCCAATGCCTCTTTGCGCGCCAGGTCCAGTTCTATGTTCTGGATCTCGATGGTTTCGAGGTTTTGCCGAACATCTTCCGTGGCCTGATCGATGCTGTGCTGCAACTCTTCCTGGGCATTTTGCAGGGTGGCGGCCATGCGGTTGATGCCAGAGGCCAGCTCATCCAGCTCCAGGCTGCCGAGTGGGGGCAGTCGAACTTCCAGGTTGCCGTCCTTCAATTGCGCCACCGCGAGTTTGATTCGGCTGATGGGCACGCTGATGGTGCGGCTCATGCGCATGGCCACAATCGCCGTCAAAATCAGCCCCGTGGCAATCAGCAACAGGCTGGCGAACAGGCTGCGGTAGCCGCGCAATAGCGTTCCGGTGTGGGACAGTTCCAGCTCGACCCAACCCAACAAGCGGTCGTCTTCGTCGGGAATCATGTCACCGGTCAAATGGCGCTGGCGACCGAACACCGGCAATAAAAACCGCGTGGCGTCGTTGCCGGAACGTTGCAGCAGGTGGTTGCTGTTACCTACCGGTTGCAGGTTAATCATGCTGGGGCCGGCATGGGATAACAGGTTGCGGTCGGCGTCTAGAAATGAGACGGAGCGTACATCGCCAAGCTCCAGCGCTTGCCCGGCAATCCGCTCAAGCAATACGCGGTCGTTGCGACCCAGCGCAGGGGCGGCCAGCGGCGCAAGTTCGTCGGAAATCATTTCGCCACGCTGCAACAGTTGTACTTGCAGATCCGACAACTGCATCCACGTGAAATAGCCGCCCAACACGCTAGCCATCAGCAGGGCCGGAACAGTGGTCAGCAGTAGCACACGGCCTTTAATACCCAGCTTATTCAGCACGCCATTCTCTCCAGCTTCCAAGCCAAACCGCTCAAGACCGCAGTGTAGCTATTTGCTTGCGCGCCGGCCTCCACAAACCACTGTAGGAGCCAACTTGTTGGCGATTAGATAGGCGGTGCAGTATGTGTGGTGTACCGAGGCGCGGCATTCGCGAACAAGTTCGCTCCTACAGAGGATTGGGGCTTAATCCAAAAAACTGCGCTGTTATATCCTTCAGTTATATCGAGCGCACTTTGCGTGATATGGGGTTTGAACGTTTGCCGTTATGATAGGCGCCCCCGCAGTCTGGATTGCGAAGACGCCATGACCTTGCAGTATCAAACCATCGCCGATTGCGTCGGCAACACCCCGCTTGTGCGTTTACAGCGCCTGGCCGGTGACAGCACTAATACCCTGCTATTAAAGCTTGAGGGCAACAACCCGGCTGGCTCAGTAAAAGACCGCCCGGCGCTGTCGATGATTACCCGCGCTGAATTACGCGGGCAAATCCACCAGGGCGATACCCTGATCGAAGCGACCTCAGGCAACACCGGCATCGCGCTGGCGATGGCTGCCGCGATCAAAGGCTACCGGATGATTTTGATCATGCCGGACAACTCCAGCGCCGAGCGTAAGGCGGCAATGACTGCCTATGGCGCCGAGCTGATTCTGGTCAGCAAGGAGCAGGGCATGGAAGGCGCCCGCGACCTCGCTGAACGGATGCAGGCCGAAGGCCGTGGCAAGGTGCTCGACCAGTTCGCCAACGGCGATAACCCTGAAGCGCACTACACCAGCACGGGCCCGGAGATCTGGCAGCAAACCGGCGGCACGATTACCCATTTCATTAGTTCCATGGGTACCACGGGCACCATCATGGGTGTTTCGCGTTACCTCAAGGAGCAAAACTCCGAGGTGCAGATCATCGGTTTGCAGCCGATGGACGGTGCCTCCATCCCCGGTATCCGGCGCTGGCCGCACGAGTACCTGCCGAAAATTTATCAGGCTGACCGAGTGGACCGTATTGTCGACATGGCCCAAGACGAAGCTGAAAACGTAATGCGCCGCCTGGCCCGCGAAGAAGGCATCTTCTGCGGCGTGTCATCGGGCGGTGCAGTAGCGGGGATGTTGCGTTTGTCCCAGGAAGTCGAGAACGCGGTCATGGTCGCTATCATTTGTGACCGAGGCGACCGTTACTTGTCGACCGGCGTCTACGACGAACCTAACTGATGGCCAAGCAAGAGCGAGGCCTGCGTTTCCAGCCCACTGGCGGCACCAAAGCGCCGCAAGTGCCGACAGGCAAAAAACAACGTTTGACCATTGAACGTCTGGCCAGCGACGGGCGTGGTATTGCTTTCTTCGAAGGCCGTACTTGGTTTGTCGCGGGCAGTCTTGCCGGTGAGGAAGTTGAAGCCCGCGTCCTGAATGCCCACGGCAAAGTGGTTGAAGCCCGCACCGAACGTGTGTTCCTGGCCAGCGCCATGCGTCGTCCTGCGCCGTGCGCGCATTTCGGCCGATGCGGTGGCTGCAGCATTCAACACATTTCCCATGACGAACAGCTTGCCCTTAAACAGCGCATGCTCGCTGAGCAATTGACCCGTGTCGCGGGCATCGAACCTGACGAATGGGCAGCGCCGTTAACCGGTCCTGAATTTGCCTACCGCCGTCGGGCGCGAGTCGCCGTGCGCTGGGACGCCAAGGCCAAACGGCTGGACGTTGGATTTCGTGCGGCATCGAGTCAAGACATCATCGGCATCGATGAATGTCCGGTGCTGGTACAGGCCTTGCAACCGATCATGACGCAGTTGCCCGCCATGCTGCGGCAGTTCAGCAAACCACAGGTGTTGGGCCACGTTGAGTTATTCAGCGGATCCTCCACCGCCGTGTTATTGCGCCATACCGCGCCGCTGGCCGAGGCCGATTTGGCATTGCTGCAAGGTTTTTGCCAGACGCATCACGCGCAGCTATGGATGCACGGTGATGGTGCGCCGCAGCCGGTGGACCCGTCGCAAACGTTGGGCTATGCGCTGGAGCAGTGGGATTTACAGTTGGCTTACCGGCCTGGAGATTTCATTCAGGTTAACGCCGTGGTCAATGCGGCGATGATCGCGCAGGCAATGGAATGGCTGGCACCCCAAGCGGATGAGCGTATTCTCGATCTGTTTTGTGGGTTGGGAAATTTTGCATTGCCGCTGGCCAAACAGGCCCGCGAAGTGGTGGCGGTAGAAGGCGTTGCGACCATGGTCGAACGTGCTACAGCCAATGCATTGAGTAATGATCTGCATAAC
>NZ_JAMFRV010000582.1 GCF_026224925.1 Pseudomonas sp.
ACAAAGCTACGCGCCCCGGTTGGTCCCCCATTAGAGTCTCGGCATGGCGCCGGAGTTGGGGTACAACACATCCACCCCAACCGCTTTACCAGCAAACTCTTGCATGGCATCCAGCAGTGCGCCCCAGAGGTATTGGGCTGACGCTCGGTCGCAGAGGATGTGGAACAGCGGCACGCTCGTTGAGGAGCCGTTGATGACGACCGCGCTCATGCGGGCTACTGAGGTCTGTGCCACAGCGCCCACTGCAAATGCCTGCTGCCGAAGGTCAACGCCACAGACTTTGGCCATCACCGCGCTGGCGTGTTCGCCGGCCAATACCAGCCACGCGTGGCTGTCCTGGCGTGGCAGCATGTAGCAGGCCTTGGCGGACTGTTGCCACTGGCGTTCAAGTGTCTGAACCCGGGTGCCAGCATCGTGCAAGCTCCCTAGAACAAAGTATTCGGTCTGTGACAGGCGTGCGACCTGGCTGCCGTCGCTTTGCAGTACGCAACGGTTTGGCACATCAGGCAAGTCGAAGTGCTGGGCAGACAAATGCTCGGCAGCATCGGCACCCCGAAAGCCGACCCGCGCCAGGTTGCTCAGGTCGAGCAGGGCACAGCGCTCAAACTGCGCCGCTTCATCCTCATCGGCATAACGGCTGACGATCAAACTGTCACCCAAACGGGCCAGCTGTGCTTGCTGTTGAAGCACATACAGCGGGCTCCGTTCGTGAAAATCCGTGGTGTTAAGAGTGACCATGGTTTACAGCTCCTGACGTGTGCTGTCGTTATCGAAAAACGGCAGTTTGACCACCGTGGCCTGTACCACCTCACCGCCCTCGACCCGAATCGGAATCTGTTGGCCGGGCATACTTTGATCGACGGCGGCATAGGCCAGGCCGATGATCATTCCCAGCGTGGGTGAGTATTCACAGGACGTGACGTTGCCGCTGATGTCCGGACCTTTGAGCACCAAATGACCTTCCAACGGCTGGCTGCTGCCTTTGGGCAAGCTGAAACCCACCAGCTTGCGCTTCAGTGGCTGGGCTTCAAGGATGTCCACGGAGCGACGGCCGACGAAGAACGGCTTCTTGCGTGCAATGGCCCAGCCCATGTCAATTTCCGCCGGGTGGGTCATGCCGTCGGTGTCTTGGCTGATGATCACATGGCCTTTTTCCAGACGCAGTAAGCGCTGGGCTTCGACACCGAACGGTCGAATGCCATGGGCTTTTCCAGCCTCCATCAGCGTATCCCAGAGGTATTCGGCAAAGCGTGCAGGAACATGGATTTCATACCCCAGTTCGCCGACAAAACCGACACGCATTACTCGCGCAGCGATCCCGGCCACGGTACCTTGGCGCACGCCCAGATAAGGGAAGGCCTCAGGTGCCAAATCAATGTCGGCGCACAACGTTTCCAACACCTTGCGCGAGTCCGGTCCGGCCAGATTGACCGCAGCAATCGCGGCCGTGACGTTGGCGATGTCGACGTTCAGGCGCCACTGCACGTTCCACTTGAGCATCGACTGGTAGATCCGATCAACGCCGCTGGTGGTCGCCGTGACGTAAAAATGCTGATCGGCAAGCCGCGCGCACACGCCGTCATCAATGACCACGCCGTGTTCATTGGTCATCAACGCATAACGGGTACGACCGATGGGTTGTTTGGCGAAGGCAAAGGTGTACATCCGCTCCAACAGTTCCGCGGCGTCCGGGCCACGAATGTCGAGGCCACCCAAGGTCGACACATCAATCAGACCGACGCCTTTGCGCACCTGCAGGGTTTCTTCCTGCATGCAGCGTTCACGGCTAGCAATCTGACCTTTTTCATCCATGAACGGGTAATAGGCCGGGCGCTGCCAATTGCCTGCCGGCATCATTTTCGCACCAAGCTCAACGTGCCGTTGATGGATAGCCGTACGCCGCACCGGATCAAAATTACGACCGGCAATGTGCGCGAGCTTTTCTGCTTCGAACGGCGGACGCGCGGTGGTTACCCCCGTTTCACTGACCGTGCGCTGGGTCGCCGCTGCCACCAGACGTGCAGTGGGCAATGCTGAATGCCGGCCTTGCGACGGGCCCATGCCTACCGTGGAAAAACGTTTGACCAGTTGCACGTCGCGGTAGCCGTGACGGGTGGCGTTGATAATGTCGCGGATTTGCAAATCTTCATCAAAGTCGACGAACTCCTTGCCATCCGGGTGCGGGAATATTGGCCAATCAAAATTGACTCGCTGTTCGGGGCTCAGCGCCTGCTCTTGCTGATCGGCACTTAAACCCAGCGCTATGGCCGCTTGAGCACCCATTTTTGCGCCGTCCAACAGCACGTTTTCCAACAGGTGCCGACCGTTTGCCGAGCCAGCAATCGCCAGGTTCTTCGGCAAGCCGGTGATCGCAAATTCTGCGGAGGGATCGGCGTAAGCCAGCTTACCGCCGGCCTGACACGCCAGTTGGTAGACCGGCATGTAACCGGCGGTCATGCACAACAAGTCGCAATCAAATTTAAGGCTGTCCTTGGCCACTTCGCCGCGCTTGGTTATGCGCCGCACATCGACACCGCTGACGTGGCGCATGCCTTTGCTGTGCAGGGCCTCGTACACGGTATGTTGCAGATGAACAGTGATCCCCAGACGCTGTAATTCGGCGCTCAAATCAGGGTCATCAGCGCCAGCGCGCATGTCGACGACTGCGGCCACTTCAACGCCTTGTTGGTGCAGATCCAGCGCCGTGCGATAGCCGTCGTCGTTGCCAGTCAGGACCACGGCACGTTTACCCGGTTTGACTGCATACAGCTTCATCAAGCGTTGCGCGGCACTGCACAGCATCACGCCTGGCAGGTCATTGTTGCGGAAAATCACCGGCTGGTCGAAAGCCCCCGAAGCAATGATGCATTGGCTGGCGCGCACTTTGAACATGCGCTTGCCCTTGATCACCGGCAGGTAATTGTCGGTGAACCAACCATTACACGTAGCTTCGGTGAGAACCTGAATGTTGGCGTGCCGGGTCACTGCGTCGACCAAGCCCTTGCGCACGCTGTCAGCTTGAGTGCCTTGAACGTCAAAGCGCGCATAGGTCAGGGCGCCGCCCAGCAAGCGTTGTTGCTCGATCAGCAACACTTTTGCCCCGGCATTCGCAGCGGTCAGTGCCGCCTGCAAGCCAGCAGGACCGGCGCCGATAACCGCCAGATCGATGAACAAATAAGCCTTGTCGTAATACTCCGGCTTAAAGTCGAGGTTGAGAATGCCCAGCCCGGCTTTCTTGCGGATGATCGGTTCCCAGATTTTCCACATGCCCTTGGGTTTGTAGAACGAGCGGTAATAAAAGCCCACCGGCATGAAGCGCGAGAACTTGCCCAGCAGCGCGTCACGGTCATTGTCCAGGGTGCCGGCGTAATTTTGCCCGCTGACGTCGGCGCCGGCTTGCAACCAATAGGTATCCGCCAGCACGTTAGGCTCGTCCGGCAGTTGTACCAAGGTATTGGCGTCTTGCCCGGCCATGGTCAATGGGCCGCGTGGCCGGTGATATTTGAACGAGCGCGACAATAGGTAACGACCATTGCCCAGCAACGCACTGGCAATGCTGTCACCGGCAAATCCGGAATACGGCTTGCCATCGAAGTTAAACGCCAGCGGACGCTGACGGTCGATCAACAGGCCCATGGGCGCGGGCAAGCGGTTATCAAAATTGGCATCAAGCTGGTTCATTGCGGTGCTCCACTGGGCTGAAGTCGACGCGCTGGGTGTAGATTTCCTTGGCGTCGAACGTCCGTAGAATTTCGTCGGTGACGGTATGACGTTCAGCGAGGAACCAATAACTGGAGGCGTTGTGCATCCACCATTCACGGACCACGCCTGCAGCGTTTTCGCTGTTGAACACGTAATGTGCCCATTGCGCGTCGCTGCAAGTAGTTGGATTTGGCATGTCCTTGAACTCGCCGCCATAGGTGAATTCGGTGATGTTGCGCGGCCCATTCAGGGGGCAGTTCATGACTTTCATAGGTGTGCCCCTTAGTGGCTGGCCGCCGTAGCGCCCATTTCGTTGACTTGTTGAAAGGTTGAGAAGCGTTCCAGGCCAAAGGGTTTGATCAAATCCGGGACTTTGCCGCCGGAAGCGACCAGCTCAGCCATAGTCTTGCCGCAGATTGGCGTGGCCTTGAACCCCCACGTGCCCCAACCGGCATCCAGGTAGTAATTCTCTACCGGCGACAGGCCCATGATCGGGCTGTAATCGGGGGTCATGTCGGTGATCCCGGCCCACTGTCGCATCAACTTGGCGTTGGCCAGGAACGGGAACATTTCCACCGCTGCCGAGATCAGGCTTTCTTTCAGGTCGAGGGTCGAGCGCGTGTTGTAAAGCGGGTAGGGGTCCGAACCGCCACCGAATACCACTTCGCCGCGGCTGGTCTGCTGCACGTAACAGTGCAGCGCCGATGAACTCACCAGCGGGTCAAGAAACGGTTTGAATGGCTGAGTCACCATCGCTTGCAGCGGATAACAGACGATGGGCATTTCAATCTTGGCTTTCTTCGCCATTAGCGAGCTGTGCCCGGCGACGGCCTGCACCGCGCAACCGCATTTAATCGTGCCGCGATTGGTCTTCACGCCAGTGATCCGGCCGTTGTCGATGATCAGTTCCTGAACTTCGGTCAACTGATGGATTTCCACGCCGCGTTTCGCTGCACCCTTGGCATAACCCCAGGCCACCGCATCGTGCCGCGCGGTGCCGCCATCGATATGCCAAAGCCCGGCCAATACGGGTAAATGGCCGGGGTCGAGGTTGAGGCTCGGCACCAGTTCGCGAATCTGCTGGCGGTCGATCATTTCCGTGCGGCCGCCAAAGTGCTTGTTCACTTCAGCACGTTGGCGGAATGCACGCACAGTGGCGTCGGTGTGGGCCAAGGTCAGCTGGCCGCGTTCGGAATACATGATGTTGAAGTCGAATTCGTTGGACAGGTCTTTGAATAACTTCACCGACTCGCTGTAGAACTTCACGCCTTCACTGGTCAGGTAGTTGGAGCGGATCACCGCGGTATTACGCGCGGTGTTA
>NZ_JAMFRV010000583.1 GCF_026224925.1 Pseudomonas sp.
CACAATCAATCTCGACCTTGCAATCAACCATCATGTGGGCCTGGACGCAGGCACGGGCCGGTGCGTGTTCGCTGGCAAAGTACTCGGAAAAGACTTTGTTGAAGCTCCAGAAATCCCGTGGGTCTTCCAGCCAAACACCAGTGCGGACCACGTCTTCGAGGCCATAACCTGCTTCGGCGAGGATGGCGATCAGGTTCTTCATGGTCTGGTGGGTCTGTTCGACGATCCCGCCATGGATAATCTCGCCGTTTTCCGCAGGCACTTGGCCAGACACGTACAGCCAGCCATCGGCTTCAACTGCACGGGCGAAAGGTCGGGCTTGGCCACCGCCGGCGGTGCTACCGGTGCCATATCGAGTAATGCTCATGAAAATTCTCCTGCTGCTTTATCTAAAGGCTCTAAAAAAGGCTTGAAGCCAATGTGTTGAATGACTAGAAACGGATGTTCTTGAGAAACTCACTCAAGCGCGCCGATTTTGGTCGTTCGAATAATTCCTTGGGCGGACCCTGCTCTTCGATGCGGCCTTGGTTCATGAACACGATCTGATCGGACACTTCGTACGCAAAACGCATCTCATGGGTGACCAGCAACATGGTCATGCCCTCTTCCGCCAGGCCCTTGATCACGCTCAACACTTCGCCGACCAATTCCGGGTCCAGCGCCGAAGTCACTTCATCAAACAGCATCAAGCTCGGGTTCATTGCAATCGCACGGGCAATCGCCACGCGTTGCTGCTGACCGCCGGACAGTTGGCCAGGAAAGTGATTACGTCGATCCAACAGGCCAACGCGGTCCAGCCATTTTTCGGCCAGGGCCACCGCTTCGTCCTTCGGCAACTTCTTCACTTTGAGCAAGCCCAAGGTGACGTTTTGCAAGGCACTGAGGTGTGGAAACAGGTTGAACTGCTGAAACGCCATGCCTGTCATGGAGCGATGCTGGGCAATGACTTTTTCCGGGTGGCGGACCCGTTTTCCGTCGACATCGCTGTAGCCGATGTCTTGACCGTCGAGTCGGATATGTCCGCCCTGAAACTCTTCGAGTAAATTCACGCAGCGCAGCAAGGTGGTCTTGCCGGAGCCGCTGGAACCGATGAGAGTCACGACGTTGCCGCGCTGCATGCGCAGGTCAACGCCCTTGAGCACCTCAACCGGGCCGTAAGATTTGTGTAGCCCTTCGATGCTCAGCAACGCAGGGGTGGTAGCGGTTTGAGTCGGTGTCATGGCAAGGCCACCCGTTTTTCGATTTGCCGTCCAAGAAGCTCGATGGCGTAGTTAATGATGAAAAAGAGAACTCCAGCGAACAGGTAAAACTCCAGGGTCATGAACGTCCGGGCGATGACTTGTTGCGTGCTGAGCAGCAATTCCGCGACACCAATGACCGATAACAAGGTCGATGCTTTAACGATCTCGGTGGATGAGTTGACCCAGGTCGGCAAGATCTGCCGCAACGCTTGGGGTAACAGCACGTAAGCCAATGACTGTTTGAACGTCAGGCCGATGGCCTTGCCCGCTTCGAGCTGGCCCCGAGGAATAGCCTGCAGCGCGCCGCGAACGATTTCAGCAACGTGAGAACCACAAAACAACGTCAGCCCTAGGGCGCCCGCTTGAAACGCACTGATTTTCCAACCCAACGCCGGGGCCATATAAAAGCAGGCCAGTACCAGCACAAACACCGGTGTGCCACGAATCAGATCGACGTAGATCCGAAACGGCAGGCGGCCCCACAGCTTGCCGTAGGTCAACACCAGGCCGGCGAACATGCCAATGACTGTCCCGCAGATAATCGCCATCACCGAACACTGAATAGTGGTCAAAAAACCATCCAACAGGGCCCCGCGAGCAATCCACAATTCTTGCAGCCAACTTTGCGATTCGTACATATCAAACCTCCTAGCGGCGAATCGCCAAGCGCTGCTCGAGGTAGCGCAAGAGCATGGCGATGAGATAACAGGCCGCTACATACAACGCCGTGGTCACCATCCAAGTTTCGATGACCCGATAGCTTTCAACGTTGATTTTGCGGGCGTAGTAGGTCAGTTCAGGTACGGCAATCGCCGCCGCCAACGAGGTGTCTTTGAACAGCGAGATGAAGTTATTCGACAACGCCGGCAGTACATTGCGCAGCATCACTGGAATAATCACGTAGGCGCGCACTTGCCATTCGCTCAGCCCGATCGCCAGCCCTGCTTCGCGCTGGCCTTTGTGAATGCTTAACAGTCCGGCGCGGAACACCTCGGTCAAATAAGCCCCGGCGTACAGCGACAGCGTGACGATGAACGACGACA
>NZ_JAMFRV010000584.1 GCF_026224925.1 Pseudomonas sp.
TACCCGAGTTTCTGTGGGAGAGAATTTATTCGGGTATAGGGCAACTCTGTTTACATGAAACACCGGTCTGTTGACATTCGCCAACAAGTTCGCTCCCACAGAAAAGCTACCGCTTACAAATCGCCCAAACCATCCACCAGCGCCTGATTATGCTCAGGTGTGCCGATGCTGATTCGCAGGAATTGCGCAATGCGCTCCTGCTTGAAGTGCCGAACGATTACGCCCTGCTCTCTCAACTTGGCGGCCAGGCCTGCCGCGTCATGCTGCGGGTGACGGGCGAAGATGAAGTTAGCTGCCGAAGGCAAAACCTCAAACCCCTTCGCCTCCAACTGCTTGACCAGCACATCACGGCTGTCGATAACCCGCTGACAGGTGCTTTCAAAGTACTCACGGTCTTCAAACGCAGCGGTCGCGCCCACGATGGCCAGACGGTCCAGCGGGTAAGAGTTGAAGCTGTTCTTGACCCGCTCCAGCGCCTCGATCAAATCCGGGTGCCCTACCGCCAAGCCTACTCGCAGCCCGGCCAGCGAGCGCGATTTGGACAGAGTCTGCGTGACCAACAAATTCGGGTAGCGATCCACCAGGCCGATTGCGGTTTCGCCGCCGAAGTCGATGTAGGCCTCATCAACCACCACTACCGAATCAGGGTTGGACTTAAGCATCTGCTCCACCGCTTCTAACGCCAAGAGGCAGCCAGTGGGGGCATTAGGATTAGGGAAAATGATCCCGCCGTTTGGCTTGGCGTAGTCTTCGACACGAATCTGAAACTGCTCATCCAGCGCAATGGCATCAAACTCGATGTCATACAGGCCGCAATAAACCGGATAGAAGCTGTAGCTAATGTCCGGAAACAGCAGCGGCCTACCGTGGCGAAACAGTGCATTGAAAACATGCGCCAGCACTTCATCCGAACCATTGCCGAGGAACACTTGATTACGTTGCACACCGTAATACGCGGCAACCGCCTGTTTGAGCAGATCGCTGTTTGGGTCCGGGTACAGCCGTAGGTCGTCATTAAGTATCGCGCGCATGGCGGCGATGGCTTTCGGCGACGGGCCGTAAGGATTTTCATTGGTATTGAGCTTGATCAGCTTGGTCAGCTTCGGCTGCTCACCGGGAACGTAGGGCACCAGCGTGCTGACAAAAGGACTCCAGAACTTGCTCATGCTTTTTTTCCTTGATCTGTGTTGTCGACGATTCGGTATTCAGCACTGCGGGCGTGGGCAGTCAATGACTCGCCACGCGCCAACACCGAAGCCGTTTTCCCCAACTCCGAAGCACCTTGCTCGGAGCAATAAATGATCGATGAACGCTTCTGAAAATCATAGACGCCCAGCGGTGACGAGAATCGCGCAGTGCCTGATGTCGGCAACACGTGATTCGGCCCGGCACAATAGTCGCCCAACGCTTCGGAGGTGTGGCGGCCCATGAAAATTGCACCGGCGTGACGAATTTGCGGCAACCATGCTTCAGGATCAGCAACCGACAACTCAAGGTGCTCTGGGGCGATACGGTTGGCCACATCAATGGCCTGCTGCATATCAGCCACTTTGATCAGGGCGCCACGGCCATTGATCGACGTTTTGATAATCTCGGCGCGTTCCATGGTCGGCAAAAGCTTGGCGATGCTTGCGGCCACTTTGTCGAGAAACTCGGCGTCGGGGCTGATCAAAATCGCCTGAGCGTCTTCGTCGTGCTCGGCTTGGGAAAAAAGGTCCATGGCGATCCAGTCAGGATCGGTCTGGCCGTCACACACCACCAGAATTTCCGAAGGTCCGGCGATCATGTCGATACCGACTTGGCCGAATACGTGGCGCTTTGCGGTGGCGACATAAATATTGCCAGGGCCAACAACCTTATCAACTTTCGGCACGCTTTCGGTGCCATACGCCAAGGCGGCCACGGCCTGTGCGCCACCGATAGTGAACACGCGATCAACGCCGGCGATGCAGGCTGCTGCCAGCACCAACTCATTGATTTCGCCACGCGGCGTAGGCACGACCATGACCACTTCGGTCACGCCAGCGACCTTGGCCGGAATCGCGTTCATCAACACCGAGGACGGGTACGACGCTTTTCCGCCTGGGACATACAGCCCGGCTCGGTCCAATGGCGTGACCTTCTGGCCCAGCACCGTGCCATCGGCCTCGGTGTAGCTCCAGGATTCCTGCTTCTGTTTTTCGTGGTAAATGCGCACGCGGTCAGCGGCTTTTTCAAGCGCTGTGCGTTGCTCTGGCGTAATGCGCGTCAAGGCGAGTTCAAGGCGCTCGCGGGGCAAAATCAGTTCTGCCATGGAGGCCACTTCAAGCCCGTCAAAGCGCTGGGTGAATTCCACCAACGCCGCGTCGCCGCGCTCACGCACAGCCTTGATGATGTCGAGCACGCGCTCATTCACCGAGTCGTCAGACACACTTTCCCAGCTCAGCAGATGGTCCAGATGGCGTGCGAAATCTGGGTCAGCGGCGTCGAGTCGGCGAATTACAGTGGAAGTGGTCATAGCGAAGGCCTCAATTAATTGGCGGATGCTCAGGCGCCGGTAGACTACCAAGCCATCCGCGCAGGCACCTGAGAAATTTGGCTATGACACGGATAGATGGGCGCGACTCAAGGTCGCGCGAGTGGGTCAGCCGCGATGTCGCGACTCAACTGCATTACGCAGCGTATCGATCAGCGCCTGAATACGCGCATGTTGCATTTTCATTGACGCCTTGTTCACCACCAGACGCGAGCTGATAGTTGCAATCAGTTCCTGGGGCTCAAGGCCGTTGGCACGCAGCGTATTGCCAGTGTCGACGACGTCGATAATCTTGTCGGCCAGGCCAATCAGCGGTGCCAGCTCCATCGAGCCATACAGCTTGATGATGTCGACCTGGCGGCCTTGTTCGGCGTAGTAACGCTTGGCCACGTTGACGAACTTGGTCGCAACCCGCAGTCGGCCTTTAGGCTCGACCGCGCCGATCGCGCCGGCAGTCATCAAACGGCACTGAGCGATCTGCAGATCCAGCGGTTCATAAAGACCCTGGCCGCCGTATTCCATCAACACATCTTTACCGGCAACACCCAGATCGGCTGCGCCGTGTTCAACGTAAGTCGGGACATCGGTTGCGCGTACGATCAGCAAGCGCACATCGGCTTGCGTCGTGGGAATAATCAGCTTGCGGCTTGTGTCCGGATTCTCGGTCGGCACAATGCCTGCTTCGGCAAGAAGCGGCAGGGTGTCGTCAAGGATGCGGCCCTTGGACAGTGCGATGGTTAGCATGGGAAACGTAAGTCCTTGGCAATCGGGCGCATCCATGCGCCCCACGTGTCCTGAATCAACGATTCAGGACCTTGTGCTGAACGATCAAAGCCTAGCCCGGAACGCGACGGATCTTGGCGCCGAGCATCTGCAGTTTTTCTTCGATGCATTCATAACCACGGTCGATGTGGTAAATGCGGTCGATCAAGGTATCGCCTTGTGCAACCAGCGCCGAAATAACCAGGCTGGCCGAAGCACGCAGGTCAGTTGCCATCACTGGCGCGCCTTTGAGCTTCTCGACACCGGTAACGACAGCGGTATTACCTTCAACCAGGATCTGAGCGCCCATGCGGTGCATTTCATACACATGCATGAAGCGGTTTTCGAAGATGGTTTCGATAACAGCACCGGTGCCTTCAGCGATTGCATTGAGCGAGATGAACTGCGCTTGCATGTCGGTCGGGAACGCTGGGTACGGAGCCGTACGCACGTTGACGGCTTTTGGCCGCTTGCCGTGCATGTTCAGCTCGATCCAGTCGGTGCCGGTGGTGATTTCGGCGCCCGCTTCCTGAAGCTTCAGTAACACAGCTTCCAGAATAGTTGGATCGGTGTCCTTGAGCTTGACGCGACCACCGGTGGCGGCCGCAGCTACCAGGTAGGTGCCGGTCTCGATACGGTCCGGCATCACCTTGTAGGTGGCGCTGTGCAAGCGTTTTACGCCATCAATGGTGATGGTGTCGGTGCCCGCACCGGTAATGTTCGCACCCATGGCGATCAGGCAGTTAGCCAGGTCGACCACTTCAGGTTCACGGGCAGCGTTTTGCAACACGCTGCGGCCGTTGGCCAGGCTCGCGGCCATCATGATGTTCTCGGTACCGGTCACGCTGACGGTATCAAAGAAGAAGTTTGCACCACGCAAGCCGCCTTCTGGCGCCTTGGCCTTGATGTAGCCACCCTCAACGTCAATGGTCGCGCCCATGGCTTCAAGACCACGGATGTGCAGATCCACCGGACGCGAGCCAATGGCGCAACCGCCCGGCAATGCGACTTCGGCGTAACCGAAACGAGCAACCATCGGCCCCAATACCAGGATCGACGCACGCATGGTTTTAACCAGCTCGTACGGCGCGACCAGGGTTTTTATGGTGCGGGCGTCAATTTCAACGCTGAGCTTTTCGTCGATCACAGGCTCGATGCCCATACGACCAAAGAGCTCGATCATGGTGGTGATGTCGTGCAAATGCGGCAGGTTGCAGACCGTTACCGGCCCATCGGCCAGCAAGGTTGCAGCAAGAATCGGCAGGGCAGAGTTTTTTGCCCCGGAAATGCGGATCTCGCCATCAAGACGAGCGCCGCCAGTAATAATCAGTTTATCCATAAGAGTCTCGACGCCAATTGGCTCAGGTGCGCTCGGACCATGCAGCGCGGCTGAAAAATTTCATGGTGACCGCATGGATGCTGCCATCGGCGATCCAGGGGTTCAAATGGGCATAGACCTGCTGCTGACGCTTGACCGGGCTAAGGGTAGCCAGTTCGTCACTGATCACGTTCAGCTGAAAATTGCAGCCTTCGCCTTCAACTTCTACCTGGGTTTCTGGCAGCTTTCCTTCAAGGAAGCTTTTAACTTCTACGGCCTGCATGCTTAACCTCAATCGGCGCCCTACGCGCGCGGGTCGGCCATCATACAAAAAAGCCTGCCCGCTGCGAACCCCGGATTAATAGACTCGGACGGAAAGCGTTTCCGGGAGTCGGGTGAAAAGCGTTTCACCCGCCCCGCTGATGGCTATGGGTGTTGGTCGAATATCTCGGTCAAACCAGAAACCTTAGCGATGTCACGCATATCTTCTGGCAAGCCCTGAACACTGACAACCTTGCCGGCTGCCTTGGCGTCACGCATGAACGCTAGCAGCAAAGCCAAGCCAACACTGCTGGATTTCTCCACTTCGGAGCAGTCCAGAACCAGCGTCGGTATATCGCTGCCTTTTATCAGCGCCTGACCTTGCTTGCGCAAGGTCGGGCCGGTGCGGTAGTCAAGCACGCCGCTCAGGTGTAACTCACCTGTCGCGTCAAGACGAACAGCTGATTCACTCATTGCGCAGGCTTCTCGGCGGCATTGTCGACGGTACTTTTGGCCTTGGCGACTTCGCCCGCCCAGCCATTAATGGTGCTGTCGAGGTTGTTGCCGTTCTGCCGCATGGCGTCAGCGAACTGATCACGAAACAGCTTGCCGATGTTGATGCCGTTGACGATGACGTTGCGAACTTTCCATTCGCCACCGACCTTCTCAAGCGTGTAGCTCACCGGATAAATGGCACCGCCATTGCCTTTGACGGACATGTCGACGCTGGTACGGTCGCCACTTTCATCTTTGGCCGGGGCGACAGTAATGCCTTGGTTGTTGTATTCCAGCAATGCGTTGCCGTAGAACTGGAACAGGCTGCGCTTGAAGTTTTCCTGGAACGTTGCCATCTGTGCAGGCGTCGCCCTTCCAGAGTATTTAACGGTCATGACACTTTTCGAAATGCCTTCAGCATCCACTGCAGGCCCCACAATGGTATTCAGCGCGTCGTAAAAAGCCGACGGGTTGGATTTGTATTGGTCTTTGTGGGCCGCCAGATCAGCCAGCAATGATTTGGTCGTACGATCCACCAAATCATGCGCTGACTCACCCGCAGCCGCATTGGCGAACAATGGAACAACCGCCAGCAAGATCAACAGACCACGGCGCAAGGTTGAGAACATTGAAAGATTCCTCATTTGGCGTCTTTACTCACAGTGTTGAGCATGAATTTTCCGATCAGGTCCTCAAGCACCAATGCCGATTGGGTGTCATGAATAACACTGCCGTCTTTAAGCAGTGTCTGCTCGCCCCCAACGCTGATGCCGACGTACTTCTCGCCGAGCAAACCAGCGGTAAGGATCGACGCAGTGGAGTCCGTAGGCAGATTATTAACCCGCTTTTCGACTTCCATGGTCACCCGCCCCGTAAAGGTGTCACGGTCCAGATCAATAGCCGTGACCTTGCCGATAGTCACACCGGCCATGGTCACCTTAGCTCTGACAGTCAAACCAGCAATATTGTCGAAGTTTGCATAAAGTTTATAGCTGTCGTGGTTCGCGCTTGCGCTCAGACCACTGACACGCAAGGCCAACAAGATCAAAGCCAGGATCCCGGCCAGCAGGAAAAGGCCAACGCCAGTTTCCAGGGTGCGGTTTTGCATCAGAAATCTCCAAACATCAAGGCGGTCAAAATAAAGTCCAGGCCTAATATGGCCAATGAGGCATACACCACGGTTTTAGTGGTGGCACGGCTGATCCCCTCTGACGTGGGCTCACAGTCGTAACCCTGGAATACGGCAATCCAAGTCACCACAAACGCAAAGATTATGCTTTTAATTACACCATTGAGCACGTCGCTCTGAAAATTCACGCTGTTTTGCATATTCGCCCAGAAGGAACCCTGGTACACACCGAGCCAGTCGATGGCGACCCAAGAGCCGCACCAGATACCCACCACGCTGAAGATCATCGCCAGCAGCGGCAGGGAAATAAACCCGGCCCACAAGCGTGGCGCAACGATATATTTCAACGGATCGACGCCAATCATTTCCAGGCTGGACAGTTGCTCAGTGGATTTCATGTTGCCAATCTCAGCGGTCAACGCTGAACCGGCACGCCCGGCGAAGAGCAGACCGGCAACCACCGGCCCCAGCTCTCGCAGCAAGGTCAACGCAACCATCTGCCCGACTGCCTGCTCCGACCCGTACGTCTGAAGAATACTGAAGCCTTGCAGCGCCAGCACCATGCCGATAAAGCCGCCGGAGACGACGATAATCAGCAACGACATGACACCTATAGAGTGCAACTGCCGAACCAGTAGTTGAAAACTGCCGCCAACGCCGCTACGGCCGAACAACGCATGAACCAAAAACAGTCCCGAGCGGCCCAGTATCGTAACCATGTCGATCGAAGCGCGGCCGAACAGATTCACCTGGCTCATTAATGAATGTTTGCGCATCAGCGCTTCCCCAAAAGATCTTCGCGATAATCCGGTGCCGGATAGTGGAATGGAACGGGACCATCCGGGTCGCCCGTCATGAATTGACGAATGCGCGGATTATCCGAGCTCATCAACTCCTTCGGAGTTCCCTGCCCCAGCACTTGACCATCGCCGACGACATACAAGTAGTCAGCGATACTCGCGGTTTCAGTCAGATCGTGGGAAACCACGATACTGGTGATGCCCAGCGCATCGTTCAGCAGGCGAATCAGTCGCACCAACACACCCATGGCAATCGGGTCCTGGCCAACGAAAGGTTCGTCATACATGAGAATTTGCGGATCAAGAGCGATGGCCCTAGCCAATGCCACCCGCCGTTGCATGCCACCGGACAATTCGTCGGGCATCAAATCGACGGCCCCCCGCAGCCCCACCGCCTGCAATTTAAGCAAAACGATGTCACGGATCATTTCTTCGGGTAGTTCGGTATGGACCCGCAGCGGAAACGCTACGTTTTCGAATACATCAAGGTCGGTGAACAAGGCACCGCTCTGGAACAGCACGCCCATATGCTTGCGAGCGTCGAACAGAGCGCTGCGCGACAATTTAGGCAAATTTTGGCCGTTGACCCAGACTTCTCCGCTGTTGGGACGCAATTGCGCACCCATCAAACGCAGCAATGTAGTCTTGCCACTGCCGGAAGGCCCCATGATGCCGGTGACTTTGCCCCGGGGAATGCGAATATCAACATTATTGAAGATGCTGCGCGAACCGCGCTTGAAGGACACTCCCTTCAGCTCGACCGCGAAGGCGTTATCGACGCTCATCTAAACTCCTCAAGATGCAGCCTCACTCTCAGAACCAAAATACATGACGCTTGGCATGCACTGACTGGGTAGGCCAAACAGGCGGCGAACTATACCACTGCCCGCCCGCCCGTCCCATGGAAGAAGCCTCTTTCGTTCAAGAGCTGGACAGATAATTCGAACAATTGCGAACCACTACCAAAGCGCGTAATGGAGCAGCGACACACGAACTGTACGCAGACATAAGATCAAGCGTGAGGGAATCAACCATTACCGCTATAATCGCCGCCTTT
Source organism: Pseudomonas sp. (assembly GCF_026224925.1). GTDB lineage: Bacteria > Pseudomonadota > Gammaproteobacteria > Pseudomonadales > Pseudomonadaceae > Aquipseudomonas. The sequence goes on from NZ_JAMFRV010000584.1 coordinate 8,338, forward strand.
TCATCAGGCTAACCGTTTCCGACATGAGCCAATCCAGCGACCTGATTCAAACAGCACAACGCACCATCCGCCTCGAAATCGAAGCCGTAGAGGGTTTACTGGCGAATATCGACGCGGATTTCGTACGCGCTTGCGAAATGATTCTGGCCGGTAAAGGCCGCGTCGTCGTGGTCGGCATGGGCAAATCAGGGCACATCGGCAAAAAAATAGCCGCCACCCTCGCCAGCACTGGCACAACCGCATTTTTCGTTCATCCGGCAGAAGCAAGCCATGGCGACATGGGCATGATCACCGGTGACGACATCATCCTGGCGATTTCGAATTCGGGCACGACCAGCGAAATTGTTACACTTTTGCCCCTGATCAAACGCCTGGGCATCAAGATGATCAGCGTGACCGGCAACCCGGATTCAACGATGGCCAAGGCCGCAGAAGTCAATTTGAATGTTCACGTCGAACATGAGGCCTGCCCGCTGAACCTGGCACCTACGTCATCAACCACCGCCGCGCTGGTGATGGGTGACGCGCTGGCCGTCGCGCTGCTTGAAGCGCGGGATTTCACCGCAGAAGACTTCGCGTTCTCGCACCCTGGCGGCGCACTGGGTCGGCGCTTGCTGCTCAAAGTCGAGCACGTCATGCATGTCGGTGAAAGTCTGCCTCAGGTTCAACGCGGCACCTTGCTGCGCGATTCGCTGATGGAAATGACCCGCAAGGGCCTGGGCATGACCGCCGTACTGGAAGCCGACGGCCGCTTGGCCGGGATCTTCACTGACGGCGATTTGCGCCGAACGCTTGGTAGAGACATCGACATCCGCCAGGCGACCATCGACGACGTGATGACCGTCCACGGCAAAACTGCTCGCCCCGACATGCTCGCGGCTGAAGCATTGAAAATAATGGAAGATCACAAGATTAGCGCCTTGATCGTTGTCGATGAAAATGACCACCCTATCGGCGCCTTCAACTTGGGCGACCTACTGCGCGCGGGAGTGATGTGATGACTGACGCAACGCAAGACCTGATGCAGCGCGGCAAACATATAAAATTGGCGATTTTCGACGTAGACGGCGTACTGACGGATGGCCGACTGTACTTCCTCGAAGACGGAAGCGAGTTCAAGACATTTAATACCCTCGACGGCCAAGGCATAAAGATGCTGATCGCGTCGGGCGTAATCACCGCTATCATCAGTGGGCGCAAGACACCTGTAGTTGAACGGCGCGCCAAGAACCTGGGCATCCAGCATTTGTATCAGGGCCGGGAAGATAAAGTGGTCGTACTCGACGAGTTACTGGCCCAACTCAATCTAAGCTACGAACAAGTCGCCTATTTGGGCGACGATCTGCCAGACTTGCCGGTCATTCGGCGCGTAGGCTTGGGCATGGCAGTTGCTAATGCCGCCAGTTTCGTCCGGCAACATGCTCACGGTATCACCCTGGCTCGCGGTGGCGAAGGTGCAGCTCGCGAGTTTTGCGAACTGATCCTCAGCGCCCAGGGCAGCCTCGAAGCGGCCCATGCCGCCTACTTATAGAAGTTATTTATGTTGAGTAAAAAAATTCGCCGATTTTTGATTCTGGGTGTCATTGCGCTGCTGGTTGCAGCCGCAGGCTACTGGAACATCAGCCCGGAAACTTTTCTGGAGCAGAAAACCGCTGCGGTAGATCCAGGCGCAATCGATTTTTACGCGACCAAGGCACACAGCCTGCAATTTTTGCCGGACGGCAAACTCCAGTACGACATGACGTCCGATAAGGTAGAACACCTTGAGGCTTCTGACGTAACGCTGCTGACCAATCCTGATCTGCAACTGTTTCGCGGCGCACAATTTCCTTGGCACGTCCAAAGCCTGAAGGGTGAAGTCTCGCCCGGAGGCACTCAAGTCGAGCTGATTGACTCGGTCCGAGTTGCAAGAACTGACGAAAAGAACCGTACAACCATTATTACCAGCAGTCGAATGACGGTATTCCCACAGAAGCAATATGCGCAGACCGAGCAAGCCGTTAGAATCGACGGCTTCGGCGGTGTCACTACCGGCACGGGCATGAAAGCGTATTTGAACGACGGCAGGATGAACCTGCTGTCCAACGTAAGAGGACAGTATGAGGCTCGTTAAAACCCTCCCTTTTTTGCTCGGCCTGGGCACAGTACTGGGAAGCGTGAGCGCTTGGGCTCTGCCGACGGACCGCGATCAGCCTATTCATATTCAGTCTGACGATGCGCAACTCGATGACAAGCAAGGCATCGCCACGTACAAAGGCAACGTTATCATCACCCAAGGTACGATGAAGATCACTGGTAACACAGTGACCATCACCCGGACGTCCACCGGTGAAATCAACGTCTTCACCTCCGTGGGCAACCTTGCTTACTACGAACAGAAACCCGAATTGAACAAGCCTATTGTTCAAGCGTACGGCGTAACTATTCAGTACTTTGCGATCGACAACAAAATTGTCCTGATCGACAAAGCCAAGGTGATCAACGACGGCAACACTTCCGAAGGTGAGAAAATCATCTACGACACGGTGAGGCAGGTTGTTAACGCCGGTCGCGCCAATGGCACCAAATTGACCGCTCCGCGGCCACGGATCGACATGGTCATCCAGCCAAAAAGCAAACCAGACGCACAGAAGGCCCCTTAATGGCAACGCTGAAAGCCCAACACCTGGCGAAAGCCTATAAGGGCCGGCAGGTCGTACGCGATGTCAGCTTGTCTATCGACAGCGGTCAGATCGTCGGATTGCTCGGTCCTAACGGTGCAGGCAAGACTACGTGTTTCTACATGATCGTCGGCCTGGTGCAAGCCGACCAGGGTCGTGTATTGATAGATGACCTGGATGTCAGCCATCAACCAATGCACGGCAGAGCACGTGCAGGCATTGGCTATCTGCCTCAGGAAGCTTCTATTTTTCGCAAGCTGTCCGTTGCCGACAACATCATGGCGATTCTTGAGACCCGCAAGGAACTTGATCGCGCGGCACGTCGCAAAGAGTTGGAAAACCTGCTGCAGGAGTTCCACATCAGCCATATTCGCGACAACCTCGGCATGAGCCTGTCCGGTGGCGAACGCCGCCGCGTAGAGATCGCTCGCGCCTTGGCGACTTCACCGAAGTTCATTTTGCTGGATGAGCCGTTTGCGGGCGTTGACCCTATCTCCGTGGGCGATATCAAACAGATCATCTATCACTTGAAAGCCAAGGGCATCGGCGTTCTGATCACCGATCACAACGTTCGTGAAACCTTGGATATCTGTGAAACAGCCTACATCGTCAACGATGGACAGCTGATCGCAGAAGGCAATTCGGAAACTATTCTGGCTAACCAATTGGTTAAAGAGGTCTACCTCGGCCACGAATTCCGCCTGTAAGGGCTGCAGTGTTTCGCTGTTCGAAAGCGAAGGACGCTAGAATCTCGCGCTGGCAAGCTTTTTAATTGTCAGTGCACTCTAGGCAAACACTTAGGTTTCAGGCATATAATTTGCTTAAGTTGGCGCTTCGGCGCCCTGTAGTGGATGGCGCATGAGCGCCGGCGAATAAGGTGTTAAGCCCCAGCCATGAAACCATCGCTAGTCCTGAGAATGGGCCAGCAGCTGACGATGACACCGCAGCTGCAACAGGCCATCCGCCTCCTCCAACTGTCGACTCTGGACCTCCAACAGGAAATCCAGGAGGCGCTGGAGTCCAATCCTATGCTCGAACGCCAGGAAGAAGGCGACGACTTCGACAGCGCCGA
>NZ_JAMFRV010000585.1 GCF_026224925.1 Pseudomonas sp.
GGAAAGGTAGAGCCAGTTGAAAAAGCTTAATCATCAAAAATGGAATCAATGAAAATGGCTTTGACTTTGCAAAAAGGCGGCAACCTCTCGCTGTCAAAAACTGACCCCACACTGACCAAGATTCTCATCGGCTTGGGTTGGGATCCGCGCGCTACTAATGGCCAGGAATTCGACCTGGACGCCAGCGCTCTGCTGGTGGGCGCAAACGGCAAAGTCCGTAGCGAAAAAGACTTCATTTTTTACAACCAACTGAAAAGCGTCGATGGCTCCATTGAGCACACCGGCGACAACCGCACCGGTGAAGGTGCTGGCGATGATGAATCACTGACAGTCGATCTAAGCCGCGTTCCAGTGGACGTCGACAAGGTCGTGTTCATCGTCACCATTCACGACGCCGAAGCCCGTAAGCAAAACTTCGGTCAGGTCAGCGGCTCGTTTATCCGCGTGGTAAACGATGTCACCAGTGCCGAGATCGTTCGTTATGACTTGGCTGAAGATGCGTCTGTCGAAACCGCCATGGTCTTCGCCGAGCTTTATCGCAACGGCTCCGAATGGAAATTTCGCGCAGTCGGCCAAGGCTTCGCCGGTGGTCTCAAGGCCCTGGCAAATTCCTACGGCATGAGCTTCTAAGGCACACATTTTTTAATCAGCGAAAAGGATTTAGCGATGGCTGTAAGTCTGAACAAAGGCGGCAACGTTTCCCTGTCCAAAGAAGCCCCTGGGCTTACCGAGGTAGTCGTAGGTTTGGGCTGGGACCCGCGTGCCACCGACGGCACTGAATTCGACCTGGATGCGTCGGTATTCATCGTTGGCGAAAACGGAAAAGTACTCGACGACGCGAGCTTCATTTTTTATAACAACAAAAAAAGCGCAGACGGCTCCGTAGAACACATGGGCGACAACCGCTCTGGTGCTGGCGAAGGCGATGACGAACAAGTCACCGTCAAACTCAACGGCCTGGCCGCTGCAGTTAAAAAGCTGGTGTTCGCAGTCACCATCCACTCCGCTGAAGAGCGTAAGCAAAACTTCGGTCAAGTCGCCAACGCCTTCATCCGCGTAGTGAACAAAGCTGACGGCAAAGAACTCGCTCGCTACGACCTTTCAGAAGACGCCTCCACCGAAACCGCGATGATCTTCGGCGAACTTTACCGCGCCGGGGACGAGTTCAAGTTCAAGGCAATTGGACAAGGCTTTGCGGGCGGCTTAAAGCCAATGGCTGAGGCGCATGGTGTAGCGATCGGCTAACGAGCCTACCCAACAAAACGCTTGCCCGCGATCAACCGCTTCACGGTCCTCGCGGGCGAGCGCAATCAAAACCTTGAATCCAGCATTCGCAACCGCCCCATGCTCCTCGCGGGCAAACACAATCTCAAACCTGAAAAACATGGTCTCGAAACTGTAGGAGCGCGCTTGCCCGCGATCGGCTGCGCAGCAGTCGTAAATTACCAACCTGATCGCGACAACGTTGTTATGTCCGCTGCTTTTTAGGCAGCAATCGCTGCCCAAAAAGCAGCATCTACATCAATGACCTTCTGAAGCATTAAACATGGTCTTCGCGTAAATCAAACCAAGCCCATAACTGCCACCATGAGCAATAGCCGTCTTAACTGTCTGGTCGTAAGTTTCCCCGCGAGCCCAATCCCGTTGTAGTTCCAACAAGTACTGAACCGACGTCACAGGACGTGCACCTGCTTGAATCATGCGCTGAATCGCACGTTCGTGCGCCTCATCAGACACATCGCCACAAGCATCGGTGATCACATACACCTCAAAGCCCTGATCAATCGCAGACAGAGCGGGTCCGACGATGCAAACCGACGTCCAAAGACCGGCCAACACAACGCGGCTTTTACCGATCCGGTTGATCTCAACCGCAATGTTTTCATCTTCCCAAGTATTCATGCTGGTACGGTCGATTGCCTTTTGCTCCGGAAACACCGAAGTGATTTCAGCGAACATTGGGCCTGAGAAGCTCTTCTCGGCCACCGTAGTGAGCACCACAGGCACCGAAAACTCTTTGGCTGCTTTGCTGATGAGCGCGGCGTTATTGCGCAGGTTGGTAGCGTCGATGGACTTCGTAGCAAACGCCATCTGCGACTGGAAGTCGATCAAGACCAGCACGTGATTGACGGGGTCTAGCAAGCCTTTACCGGGTACAGCCTTGGCCGTTGTCATGGGATATTCTCCTTGGATAGATGAAGACACAGCGCAAGGATGGGCTTGGTTCGGTGTTGGGGATGGAAGGTTCGTGCTATTTGTTGACGGTTAAAACCTGCCAGCTTTCACTCCTTTGAAACTAGAGCCGAACGCCCAAACGACTGCCGAGACCGCGATTAAAATTGACGTGCCGTGCAGGCATCGACAGCTCAGTGTGAACTGGCCGATTAACGACTCCGAGGGTTGTGCGAGATTCATCCGAGGACTGACGCAATGATCCGCATCAGCTCCATCTGGCTCGTAAAAAGGCCGCTCGGACATGTCCGAGCGGCCTTTTTACGTAAGCGTAAATCAGGATTGAAGGAATTCGAGCAAGTCTTCATTTAAGCGGTCAGTGTGGGTAACAGGAAATCCGTGTGGTGCTCCCTCGTAGAGCTTCACCGTGCAGTCGGCGATCATCTGAGTGGCCAGTTTCGCAGTGGCTTCGTAGGGCGCCACAACATCGCTACTGCCATGGATCGCAAGTGTCGGGACGTTGATCTTATCCATATCTGGACGGAAATCGGTCATGGAGAAGGCCGTCACGCAACCGATCGTGGCTTTGAGCGACGCCAACATGGCAACGGTCATGGTGCGATTAAGAATGGCGCTTGATACTTTCTGGCCGATGTCTATACCGAAGAATATCGGGTTGAAGTCGGTCAAGAACTGCGCGCGGTCCTTTAAAATACCGGCCTTAATCCCCGTGAATACGCACTCATCGATCCCTTGAGGGTGATCGTCGCTTTTGACGAAGGCGGGCACGACTGAGCCCAGTAGCGCCAGTTTGGCAACTTTGGACGTGCCATGGCGGGCAATGTAGCGCGTGACGTCTCCGCCACTCATTGAAAAACCCACTAACGTGATATCGGTGAGTTGCAGGTGTTCGATCAACTGATGGATGTCATCGGCAAAGGTATCGTAATCATAACCGGTCCAAGGTTGGTCAGATCGACCGAAACCGCGGCGATCAAAGGCGATGGTGCGGTAACCGCGGGAGCTAAGGTGATACATCTGGGCCTCCCACATGTCGCGGCGACTGACCGTAAAGAAGCAAATGCGTGCAACGCTGTTGGCTATCCGGGATGAGCTGAAGCGCAGCCGTCATGAGCCTGTTCGAGTCGTGGGTCAGTGGGTACTTCAATTACCACCCGGTGCCGGGAAACCTGATACGTCTTGGCGGTTTTCATTTGGGGCAAGCTAGGTCAATGCGGTGTTCCCCGAACGAGTGCTTACGGCGTTACGTCGAAATGTTCTTCTTTGAGGCGTTTGACCCTTATGTAGAGCGATTGGGTAAAGGCTTTTCCATCCGCCGCCAAGTGACAACGACGATGGCAGTTCGGGCAAAGCGCTGCTGCATTTTCCACCCTGTCGCTACCCATTTGGGCGAGGGGGCGAACATGATGAACTTCAAGGAATGGCGTTCCATCCACGCCTAGAAACGGCGCTGCATGCCCGCAGCCTTCGCATGTACCGTTAGCTTGCTTGAGCACCCAATCTCGAACCTTTTCATCACGGATATAGGTATAGCTGGAGCGATGGATTGCTTTGGATGCCTGACACCCGGCGGGGGCGACTCGAGATAGGGCTCTGATTTTTCTTCAATTTTTAGATGGGGCAACGCGTCGCTAGCTTGCGCGGCTTGGCTCTCCAGTCTGAAAACGCCTTTGTTGTTAAGCATTTTCTCGATCTTACCGCTTACGTTCGCGCCGACATTTGCTGCGGGCACGTAGCCGGTTATTGGTCTCAATCCCAGCTCATTCATCACGCTGGAAATATTCCGCATTCGCAATTCAACGGCTGATTTGGTACGAGCAATCAGCGCGCCGTTTCGCAGCTTCAAGCCTATATCGGCCTTGTTGAACGGGAGGGAGTTGTTCTCCATTTCGAGCATATTGAGGTAAGCATCTACAGCCACTTCGAGTTCTACATCGGTCCACAGGGTAGAAACTTTCTTCGTCATAACGCCGCCGATATCCAATGCATTCGCGACGATACGTGTAGGAAGTTTCCATGTCTATGGAGAGGTATGGCCTACATAATATAATTAAATTGATCATGGCATTAAGGCATCATAGTGGAAGAATTTTCGATTCTTCGACTATGAACGCTAAGGAAAGGCCATGAGAAAACTAGGGATAAGCTTAATCGCCGTGTTGGCGCTGTTCTACGGATTTTCAGCGTCGGGCAAACAAACGACGTTAGCTGATGCAGCCATTATCAAAATTCTGATGGAGGAGTCGATTTCTTCTTACCCCGGAAATTGCCCTTGTCCCTATAACTCCGCGAAAAATGGCAGCCGTTGCGGTAAGCGCAGCGCTTACAACCGGCCGAATGGCTACGCGCCGTTGTGTTTTAAAGACGATGTTTCAAAGGAGATGATTCAACAGTATCGAGGGCGTGCTGCTAGCTAGGGAGGATGCTTTAAAGTTGTTGAAAGATGCTGCCTTTTAGGCTTCAACTGCTGCTTTATTAGCAGCGTTTTGCGAAGGCCTACATGACGTTAGCCTTCTGACTACTGCAGAAAGGTTTTAGCCAAAACAAAAAAGCCAGGAAGCATCACGCCCCTGGCTTTTCTATTTCAAACATCAGCTAAGCAATCAAGCCCAGAAATCAATCCCAGCTCAGCGCCCCACCAGTCTGATACTCAATAACCCGAGTCTCAAAGAAATTCTTCTCTTTCTTCAAGTCCATAATCTCGCTCATCCAAGGGAACGGGTTAGTCGTCCCTGGATACTCTTCCTTCAGCCCAATCTGGCTCAAACGACGGTTTGCGATGAACTTGAGGTAGTCCTCCATCATCGCCGCGTTCATGCCCAGCACGCCGCGAGGCATGGTGTCGCGAGCGTATTCAATCTCAAGCTGCGTGCCCTGCAGAATCATCTGCGAAGCTTCTTCCTTCATCCCGGCGTCCCACAGGTGTGGGTTTTCGATTTTGATCTGGTTGATCACATCGATGCCGAAGTTCAGGTGCATGGATTCGTCGCGCAGGATGTATTGGAACTGCTCGGCGACGCCGGTCATTTTATTGCGGCGGCCCATGGAGAGGATCTGGGTGAAGCCGCAGTAGAAGAAGATGCCTTCCAGTACGCAGTAGTAAGCGATCAGGTTGCGCAGCAATTCTTTGTCGGTGTCGACGGTGCCGGTTTCGAACTTCGGATCGGAGATCGAACGGGTGTACTTGAGGCCCCAGGCTGCCTTTTTGGCGACCGATGGAATCTCGTGGTACATGTTGAAGATCTCGCCTTCGTCCATGCCCAGCGATTCGATGCAGTACTGGTAAGCGTGGGTGTGGATCGCCTCTTCGAATGCTTGGCGCAGGATGTACTGGCGGCATTCCGGGTTGGTGATCAGGCGATAAACAGCCAGTACCAGGTTGTTGGCAACCAGGGAGTCGGCGGTGGAGAAGAAGCCGAGGTTACGCATCACGATGCGGCGTTCGTCGTCGGTCAGGCCTTCAGGATCGCGCCATACGGCGATGTCGGCGGTCATGTTGACCTCTTGCGGCATCCAATGGTTGGCGCAGCCGTCGAGGTATTTCTGCCAAGCCCAGTCGTACTTGAACGGCACGAGTTGGTTAAGGTCGGCGCGGCAGTTGATCATCATCTTTTCGTCAACGGCAACACGGGCGCTGGCGCCTTCGAGTTCAGCCAGACCTTCGGCGACGTCGAGGCTGTCCAGAGCGGCCTTGGCGCGAATGATCGCTGCCGAGTCGTTGGCGGTTACTGCGCGGGCTTCTTGAGCTGCGGCGCCGCCGGCGCTGTCGAGGCGGTCCATGTTGGCTTCGTTGGCGTGGCCAGCGTTGGTAGCACGTGCGACGGTTTCGCCGTCTTCTTTGTGGAATTCATCCCAGTTCAGCATGGTATGCGTCTCCTGCGCGAGGGTCAGTCGGGTGGACTGGCCGGTGGATCATGGGGTGCGTTACTTGCGGTACGGTACTGCACGCAAAAAACATAAAATTTGTGGGCTCGAAGGCCTTTGATGTTGCTTTACACCGACGCTGCAAAAAACAGCGCGGGCCTGAGTGAGTGCCCGCTAGGCGCCGGTTTTTTTGGACCCCGGAGCGTACGTTAGTACGTGAGGAGGCCGGGAAAACCGGCAACAACGCGGGCGCCGCTCAGAATCGTGCGGCGCCTGGAACGATTACTGGCAGGCTTCGCAATCCGGCTCGTCTATGGCACACGCCTTAGGCACTGGCGCTGGACCGGCTGCGGTGAATTCCGATGGCTTTGGAGCAGCCAGAATTGCATCGTCGCCGTGGTTGCCGCTCGATACTGCGTTGAGCTTGCTGGTGCTGATGGTCGACTTCTCGGTGCTGGTCGCGGCCAGGGCACGGAGGTAATAAGTGGTTTTCAGGCCACGGTACCAAGCCATACGGTAGGTCACGTCCAGCTTCTTGCCCGATGCGCCAGCGATGTACAGGTTCAGTGACTGAGCCTGGTCGATCCACTTTTGACGGCGGCTGGCGGCGTCGACGATCCACTTGGTTTCCACTTCGAACGCGGTGGCGTACAGGTCTTTGAGTTCCTGTGGGATGCGTTCGATTTGCTGTACGGAACCGTCGTAGTACTTCAGGTCGTTGATCATGACCGAGTCCCACAAGCCGCGAGCTTTAAGGTCGCGAACCAAGTACGGGTTGATCACGGTGAATTCGCCCGAGAGGTTCGACTTCACGTACAGGTTTTGATACGTCGGTTCGATCGACTGCGACACGCCAGTGATGTTGGCGATGGTGGCGGTCGGTGCGATGGCCATGATGTTGGAGTTACGAATACCTTTCTGGACGCGGGCACGAACTGGCGCCCAATCCAGAGTTTCGTTCAGGTCAACGTCGATGTACTTCTGGCCACGCTGTTCGATCAGGATCTGTTGCGAATCCAGCGGCAGAATGCCTTTGGACCACAGCGAACCCGGGAACGTCTCGTAAGCGCCGCGCTCATCGGCCAGGTCGCAAGAAGCCTGGATCGCGTAGTAGCTGACAGCTTCCATCGAACGGTCGGCGAACTCGACAGCAGCGTCGGAACCGTACGGCAGGTGTTGCAGGTACAGCGCGTCCTGGAAGCCCATGATGCCCAAGCCCACTGGACGGTGCTTCAAGTTCGAGTTGCGTGCTTGCGGCACCGAGTAGTAGTTGATGTCGATAACGTTATCGAGCATGCGTACGGCTGTGTCGATGGTGCGCTTGAGCTTGGTGGTGTCCAGCTTGCCGTCCACGATGTGGTTCGGCAGGTTGATCGAGCCCAGGTTACAAACGGCGATCTCGTCCTTGTTGGTGTTCAAGGTGATCTCGGTGCACAGGTTCGAGCTGTGGACCACGCCGACGTGCTGCTGTGGGCTGCGCAGGTTGCACGGGTCTTTGAAGGTCAGCCATGGGTGGCCGGTTTCGAACAGCATCGAGAGCATCTTGCGCCACAGGTCTTTGGCCTGGATGGTCTTGAACAGCTTGACCTTGCCTGGGTACTCGGTGAGGGCTTCGTAGTACTCGTAACGCTCTTCGAAGGCCTTGCCGGTCAGGTCATGCAGGTCCGGCACTTCGGATGGCGAGAACAGGGTCC
>NZ_JAMFRV010000586.1 GCF_026224925.1 Pseudomonas sp.
CTTCGCGAACAAGTTCGCTCCCACCGGATTTGTGATTTAACTACATTTCGCGTCATGCCGAGAATCGATGGGAGCGAACAAGTTCGCGAAGGCTCGCCAACGAGTTGGCTCTTACGTATCGATAATCAAACCCCTGCGATCTTGATCAATTTGGCGTAGTAAAACCCATCATGTCCGCCTTCCTGCGGCAGTAATTGCCGCCCGTGCGGCTGTTTCAGCCCAGGTGGTTGTTGCCCAAGTTGACCGGCGATATCCAATTCCCGCGCGCCCGATGTGCGAGCCAGAAACGCATCGACCACCTCAGTGTTTTCCATCGGCAACGTCGAGCAGGTGGCATACAACAAGATGCCGCCGACTTCGAGAGTTGGCCACAGCGCGTCCAACAGTTCACCTTGCAGCGTGGCAAGGGCCGGAATGTCGTCGGCCTGGCGGGCCAGTTTGATGTCCGGATGACGACGAATTACCCCCGTGGCGGAGCACGGCGCGTCAAGCAATATGCGCTGGAACAACTTGCCATCCCACCACTGCCCAGTCTCGCGGGCGTCGGCGGCAATCAGTTCGGCGCTCAGGCCCAGACGCTCAAGGTTTTCCTTCACCCGTACCAAGCGCTTGGCCTCCAGGTCTACCGCCACCACACCGGCCAATTGCGGTTGGACTTCCAGCAGGTGACAGGTCTTGCCGCCCGGTGCACAGCAAGCGTCGAGTACGCGTTGGCCGGGGGCTAACTCAAGTAAGTCGGCAGCCAATTGCGCTGCTTCGTCCTGGACACTGATCCAGCCTTCAGCAAAGCCCGGCAAGTTACGCACATCGCACGGCTCGCTAAGTACGATGCCATCCTGGCTGAACGTGCAGGCATGCGCTTCTATACCGGCGCTCTGCAATAGTTGCAGGTACGTATCACGGCTATGGTGCCGACGATTGACCCGCAGAATCATCGGTGGATGTGCATTGTTGGCCGCACAGATGGCTTCCCATTGTTGCGGCCAATACGCCTTTAAGGCTTTTTGCAGCCAGCGTGGGTGCGCGGTGCGAACTACTGGGTCGTGTTCCAGCTCGACGAATAGCGCTTCGCTTTCTCGTTGCGCGCGACGTAACACGGCATTGATCAGCGCTTTGGCCCATGGTTTTTTCAGCTTGTCGGCGCAGCCCACGGTTTCGCCAATGGCGGCGTGCGCTGGAATACGCGTGTAGAGCAGTTGATAAAGCCCCACCAGCAGCAACGCCTCGACATCGGCGTCCACGCTTTTAAACGGCTTTTGCAGCAGCTTTGCCGCCAGCGCTGACAACCTCGGCTGCCAACGTGCCGTGCCGAATGCCAAGTCTTGAGTCAGCCCACGATCACGGGCATCAACATTATCCAGTTGTTTTGGCAGCGAACTGTTCAGCGAGGCTTTGCCGCTGAGGACCACGGCCAAGGCTTTTGCGGCGGCGAGACGCGGATTCATTGAGGAGTTACCGCCGCGCCAAGGACAATCCCTTGCGCGAATTTCTCGCGACGGCTGTTAAACAGATCGGCGAAATTCAGGGCTTTACCGCCAGGCAACTGCAGGCGGGTCAGGCGCAAAGCATTTTGTCCACAGGCCACAATCAAACCGTCTTTGCTGGCTGAAAGGATTTCCCCTGGTGCGCCCTGCCCTTCATCAAGGTTGGCGGCCAGTACTTTCAGCGCTTCGCCATTGAGCGTGCTGTGGCTGATCGGCCATGGGTTAAAGGCACGAATCAGGCGTTCTAGCTCGACGGCCGGGCGACTCCAGTCGATACGTGCTTCGTCTTTGTTCAGCTTGTGGGCGTAGGTCGCCAGCGCATCATCCTGGACTTCGCCGAGCAGCGTCCCATCAGCCAAACCGGCGATGGCCTGGATCACGGCAGGGGGGCCGAGTTCGGCGAGACGGTCATGCAAAGTGCCACCGGTGTCTTCAGCGCTGATTGGAGTGGTGACCTTAAGCAGCATCGGTCCGGTGTCCAGACCCGCTTCCATGCGCATGACCGTCACGCCGCTTTCAATATCACCTGCTTCAACTGCGCGCTGGATCGGCGCAGCCCCACGCCAACGTGGCAGCAGCGAGGCGTGGCTGTTGATGCAACCCAGACGGGGAATATCCAGCACCACTTGCGGCAGGATCAGCCCGTAAGCGACCACCACCAGCAAGTCTGGGTTGAGCGCCGCCATCTCCGCCTGAGCGTCGGCATTGCGCAATGTGGGCGGTTGCAAAACAACGATACCGTGTTGCTCAGCGAGCTGTTTGACCGGGCTCGGCATCAGCTTTTGTCCACGGCCAGCCGGGCGATCAGGCTGGGTGTAGACGGCAATGACGTGATGGGGGCTGTCGAGCAAAGCTTTGAGGTGCTCGGCGGCGAATTCCGGGGTGCCGGCGAAGACGATGCGCAGTGGCTCGGTCATGGTGTTCTCAGTATTTGTAGCGCGACAATGGATCAAGCCTGTTTGTGCAGCTTTTCCAGCTTCTTTTTAATGCGATCGCGCTTGAGGTTTGACAGGTAATCGACGAATAATTTGCCGTTGAGGTGATCACACTCGTGCTGGACACACACCGCCAGTAATCCTTCGGCAATCAGCTCGAAAGGCTTGCCGTCGCGGTCCAGAGCACTGACTCTTACCTTGTTAGGACGTTCGACGTTTTCATAGAAGCCTGGCACCGAGAGGCAGCCTTCTTGATACTGCTCCATCTCGTCGGTCAGGGTTTCGAACTGCGGATTAATGAACACCCGTGGCTCGCTGCGATCTTCGCTGAGGTCCATGACCACGATGCGTTTGTGGACGTTGACCTGAGTCGCCGCCAACCCGATACCTGGCGCCTCGTACATGGTTTCGAACATGTCATCGACCAACTGGCGAATGCCGTCGTCGACCACGGCCACGGGCTTGGCGATGGTGCGGAGGCGCGAATCGGGAAATTCGAGAATGTTTAAAATAGCCATATACGTTAGAGCTGCACTTGTAGGGTAAAGTCGAAAGTCGGTTGCTAGACTCGGACAACGTCCGAAGGCAGCAATCTCGTAAAACCCAAGCCTTTGGGACACTGACTGTTTCACGGGAAGCCATATGATAAAGGGATTCACCGCATGAGGAAATCACTACTCGCCCTGCTGCTGTTGGCCTCTGCTGGCCTTTGTCAGGCGCAAGTGCAGCTTCGGGACGGTCATCCGGAGAATTACACCGTCGTCAAAGGCGATACGCTTTGGGATATTTCCGGGAAATTCCTCAGCGAACCCTGGAAATGGAAAGAAATCTGGAAGCAGAACCCACAGATTGCCAACCCTGACCTGATCTACCCCGGCGACAGGCTGTCGCTGATTTATGTTGATGGGCAGCCGCGTCTAGTGGTCAATCGCGGTGAATCACGCGGCACCATCAAATTGTCTCCGCGTGTGCGCACGACGCCAATGGCAGAAGCAATCCCGAGCATTCCCCTTGGCGCGGTCAATAGTTACTTGCTCAGCAACCGGATCGTTGATGACCCTGCAACCTTCAAGCGCGCGCCCTACATCGTCGCCGGTAACGCAGAAAGCGTCCTCAGCGGTGTCGGTGATCGCGTTTATGCGCGCGGCAACTTCGATTCTGAGCACACAGTCTATGGAATCTTCCGTCAAGGCAAAACCTACACCGACCCGGTGACCGGGCAAGTCCTCGGGATTAACGCCGACGATATTGGCAGTGGTGAAGTGGTTGCCCATGAAGGTGACGTGGCGACGTTGATACTGCAGCGCTCGACCCAGGAAGTGCGTCTCGCCGACCGTTTGTTCACCAGTGAAGAGCGGCCGATCAATTCGACATTCTTCCCTAGCGCTCCAGAGGCCAAAATCGATGGCCTGATCATAGATGTGCCACGGGGTGTGACACAGATTGGGGTGTTCGACGTGGTCACGCTCGACAAGGGGCGGCGCGACGGTCTCGTTGAGGGCAACGTGTTGGCGATCTACAAGACCGGCGAGCAAGTGCGCGATGACGTGTCCGGCGAACGCATAAAAATCCCGGATGAACGCTCGGGGTTACTAATGGTTTTTCGCACTTATGAAAAGCTCAGCTATGGTTTGGTTCTCCACGCCACGCGTTCGTTGACGGTCATGGACAAGGTGCGGAACCCTTAGAGCTATGTGACAGATTCGAGGCATGTTTTGTCCACCGGGCATGCACTTATCAAATAGTTACTAACAGAGTTATCCACAGGTTGTCTGTACTGTAAACGAAGCGCAACAGATCAAGGAAGATCTATGCCGCTGTTCGATACTGCTGATTTTTCACCCGCTGAACTCGAAGCCCGCTTACGCTTGCATCGCTTACCAGACGTCGGCCCTAAACGCTTTTATCGACTGATGAGTGCCTTTGGTTCTGCCTCCGCGGCCATCAGCGCACCGGCCAGTGCATGGCGCGCTTTAGGGGTTCCTAGCGTCTGCGCTGAGGCTCGCCGTAGCCCTGAGGTGCGTGATGGTGCAAGTGCTGCGCTGGCTTGGCTTGAGCGCCCGGGCCAGCATTTACTGAT
Source organism: Pseudomonas sp. (assembly GCF_026224925.1). Classification (GTDB taxonomy): domain Bacteria; phylum Pseudomonadota; class Gammaproteobacteria; order Pseudomonadales; family Pseudomonadaceae; genus Aquipseudomonas. The sequence continues at coordinate 4,500 of NZ_JAMFRV010000586.1, forward strand.
GTGGGACGGCCCGAACTACCCCGCCTTACTGGCCGAAATCTCCGATGCGCCCCCGTTGCTCTTTGTCGCGGGCGACCCGCTTATCCTCGAGCGCCCACAGCTCGGCATGGTCGGCAGCCGACGTGCTTCAAAGCCAGGTCTGGACACCGCGACGGCCTTTGCCCGTAGCTTGGCAGGCGCTGGTTTTGTCATTACCAGCGGTTTGGCGCTGGGCATTGATGGCGCTGCCCACCAAGGCGCGCTGGACGTTGGCGGGCAGACAATTGGGGTCCTCGGCACAGGCATCGAAAACTTTTATCCACAGCGTCATCGACAGCTCGCCGCCGCCATGTGCGCGCAGGGCAGCGCGGTTGTTTCCGAGTTTCCACTGGACGCAGGACCGCAGGCGACTAACTTTCCCCGACGCAATCGAATCATCAGTGGCATGTCGCTGGGCGTGCTCGTAGTAGAAGCCAGCGTACGCAGCGGATCGCTGATAACCGCCCGCTTGGCCGCTGAACAAGGACGCGAGGTGTACGCCATTCCAGGCTCGATCCACCACCCTGGTGCCCGCGGATGCCATCAGTTGATTCGGGATGGCGCGGTGTTAGTGGAGACTGTCGAGCACATCCTAGAAGCCTTGCGCGGTTGGCAAAATGTCGGCATATCCAACCGCTCGCCTGACGCTGTTTTGCCAGGTCACACGCGTCATCCGTTGCTCGACCTGCTGCATGCGGCGCCACACAGCAGCGAGGCGCTCGCTCTTTCCATTGGCTGGCCGCTACCCAAAGTATTGGCCGAATTGACCGAGCTAGAGCTAGAAGGACAGGTAAGCTGTGAGGCCGGACGGTGGTTTGGTCGTGCGTGCTGAGGTTAAACTGCGCCCAGTTGTTTCCGGGAGATAGAGCAAATGGTCAGCAGTTGGCGTGTACAGCAAGCCGCACGAGAAATTAGGGCCGGTGCGGTGATTGCCTATCCGACAGAGGCGGTTTGGGGGCTGGGGTGTGATCCGTGGAACGAAGAAGCGGTCTATCGTTTGTTGGCGATCAAATCCAGGCCTGTGGATAAGGGCTTGATTCTTATCGCCGATAACATTCGTCAATTCGACTTTTTGTTCGAAGACTTTCCGGAAACCTGGCGCGACCGCATGGCGGCCACTTGGCCTGGCCCTAATACTTGGCTAGTGCCGCATCAGGATTTACTGCCGGAGTGGATCACTGGCATCCATGACACCGTAGCGCTGCGCGTCAGTGATCATCCACAAGTGCGCGAACTGTGCGCGATGGTCGGGCCATTGATCTCGACCTCTGCTAACCCGCTTGGGCGACCGGCTGCCCGGACGCGCATTCGTGTGGAGCAATATTTCCGCGGTGAAATCGACTTTGTGCTGGGCGGCTTGTTGGGCGGCCGCAAGCATCCAAGCGTGATTCGCGACCTGGTCACGGGCGAAATTATTCGCCCGGGCTGAGTCATGCTCTCAAGGAATCAGAATGGTCGAGCCAGTGGTGCGTCGAGCGCTTAGCTCAATGTGCGCCTTGGCTGCATCTTTCAATGCGTAACTCTGGATGTCATCGACCTTGACCTTCCGCTGGCGAGCATGGCAAAGAGTTCATTGGCCATCCCTTGCAGGGTTTCGGCGTTGGCGTAAGTCGCGAGGGTTGGGCGCGTGACGTACAGCGAGCCCTTCTGCGCCAAGATCCCCAAGTTAACCCCAGCTACTGGTCCGGATGAATTGCCGAAGCTGACCAGCAGGCCGCGCGGCGCCACGCAGTCGAGCGAGGTCAGCCAAGTGTCCTGCCCTACGCCGTCATACACCACCGGGCATTTTTTGCCGCCGGTCAACTCCAGAACACGCTTGGCCACGTCTTCGGTGCTGTAATTGATAGTTTCCCAAGCACCCAGTGCTTTTGCGTGGGCTGCTTTTTCTGCAGAGCTGACCGTACCGATTAACTTCACGCCGATTGCTTTTGCCCACTGACAAGCAAGCGACCCTACGCCCCCAGCCGCTGCGTGAAACAGCACGGTCTCACCGCTTTTCAGCGCGTACGTTTGGTTGAGCAAATATTGCACGGTCAGGCCCTTGAGCATCACCGAAGCGGCTTGTTCGAAGCTGATCGAGTCCGGCAGTTTCACCAGATTCGCAGCTGGAATCAGGTGCACGTCGGCATAAGCGCCCAGAGGGCCGCTACCGTAAGCTACGCGGTCGCCAACTTTGAACTGACTCACGTCGCTGCCCACCGCTTCTACGACGCCCGCACCTTCCGTACCAAGGCCCGATGGGAATGAAGGCGCTGGATACAAGCCATTGCGGAAATAAGTGTCGATGAAATTCAGGCCGATTGCTTTATTGCGCAGACGCACCTGCTGTGGGCCTGGTTCGGCAGGTTCGAAATCCACGTACTCAAGAACTTCGGGGCCGCCGATGGTGCGGAACTGGATACGCTTTGCCATCTGTTCTCTCCGGTGATGAATTGATACAAGAAATGCAGACACCTATCGGACCCCATCCCTTGATCCTCGTCAACAGCGTCAGCCATAACGCCAATGGTATGCTACGCGCCAATTTGCCAGCCCCGCCGACCTTCAAGGCTCGGCGACGTTTCAAGGTGACCTGATGACGACCCGCACCGAAGCTGTTAAAGCCTATTTGCTCGACCTGCAAGACCGAATTTGCACTGCGCTGGAAAACGAAGATGGCGGCGCGCACTTCGTTGAAGACGCCTGGACCCGGCCAGCAGGCGGAGGCGGTCGCACGCGGGTGATCGAGAACGGTGAGTTGATCGAAAAGGGCGGTGTCAATTTCTCGCATGTGTTTGGCAGCGGCTTGCCACCGTCTGCCAGCGCCCATCGGCCGGAGTTGGCCGGGCGCGGTTTTGAGGCGCTGGGCGTCTCGTTGGTGATTCATCCGCACAACCCGCACGTACCGACTTCCCACGCCAATGTGCGGTTTTTCATTGCGGAAAAAGAAGGCGAAGAGCCGGTCTGGTGGTTTGGCGGCGGTTTCGATCTGACGCCGTATTACGCCGTCGAAGAAGACTGTGTGCATTGGCACCGCGTCGCGGAGCAAGCGTGCGCGCCGTTTGGGGCCGATGTTTACCCGCGCTATAAAGCATGGTGCGACACCTATTTTCACATCAAGCACCGCAATGAACCGCGCGGCATTGGCGGCCTGTTTTTCGATGATGTTAACCAGTGGGACTTCGACACCAGCTTTGCGTTTATACGGGCCATTGGCGATGCGTTCATCGATGCGTATTTACCTATCGTCCAGCGGCGTAAAGCTACGGCCTACACGGTGCAACAACGGGAGTTTCAGGAATTCCGTCGCGGGCGTTATGTCGAGTTCAACCTGGTTTACGACCGGGGCACGCTGTTCGGTTTGCAGTCAGGGGGGCGCACTGAATCGATCCTCATGTCCTTGCCGCCGCATGTGCGCTGGAGCTATGACTGGAAGGCTGAGCCAGGCAGCGAAGAAGCGCGCCTGACCGAGTATTTTCTGCAGGACCGGGATTGGTTGGCGCTGGCCTGACCGACAACAAACGGGCCTTTCTGTAGGAGCCAACAAGTTGGCTCCTACAGGGGCGGTGATTATCTGTACAAAGCTTGAATCAGGACCTCCCCAATGGATCACTACGTCGTTTTCGGCAATCCCATCAGTCACAGCAAGTCGCCGCTGATCCATCGCTTGTTCGCCGAGCAAACCGGCGAACAGTTGGACTACAGCACCTTACTGGCGCCGCTCGACGACTTCATTGGCTGCGCCAAAAGCTTCTTTGAAAACGGACGCGGTGCCAACGTCACGGTGCCATTCAAAGAGCAAGCCTTTCGCTTCGCCGACAGCCTGACCGAGCGCGCACAGCGTGCTGGCGCCGTGAACACGTTGCGTAAAGGCCTGGATGGCCATCTGTTGGGTGACAACACCGATGGCGCCGGCCTGGTGCGGGATCTGACGGTGAACGCTGGGGTCATCCTTAAGGGCAAGCGCATCTTGTTGCTGGGTGCCGGCGGCGCGGTACGTGGTGCCTTGGAGCCGTTATTGGCTGAGAAGCCCGCGGTATTGGTGATTGCCAACCGCACCGTCGAAAAAGCTGAACTGCTCGCCCATCAATTTGCTGACTTGGGGCCGGTATTTGCCAGCGGTTTTGATTGGTTAGAGGAATCGGTAGACGTGATTATCAACGCTACCTCCGCCAGCCTTGCCGGTGAAATTCCGCCAATTGCCGCCAGTCTTATTCAGCCCGGTCACACCGTTTGCTACGACATGATGTACGGCAAAGAACCTACGCCTTTTTGCCGCTGGGCCACGGAACATGGCGCGGCCTATGCTTTCGACGGCTTGGGCATGCTCGCCGAACAAGCCGCAGAGGCATTCTATCTATGGCGCGGTGTGCGTCCGGACACGGCGCCGGTACTGGCTGAGTTGCGTCGTCAGCTGGCCAGCGGCTGACCTGCGGAAAAAGCTAATCGACAAATAGAATCGGGCATTTTTCCGGCCCTTCCAACCTGCGCAGTTCCTCAATCACCTGCGGCCGAGCATTTTTCAGCGTCAGGCTACGGTTCATGCCGCGCAGACGACGGGCTTCCTGATGCAGCATCTCCACGCCTGAATAGTCGATGAAGTTGATCTGCTGCGCCTCGATCACTACATGCAGGCCTTCGCTGCTCTGCAGTCGGACCTGCAAGTAGTGGCTGGCGCCGAAAAAGATCGACCCGCCAACCCGCAAGATATTGTCGTCGCCGTCGCGCCATTGCTGGACTCGCGGCTGCGACGTGCGCTTGAGATAAAAGAACAGCGAGACCAGCACACCCGCATAAATCGCCGTTTGCAGCTCCAACAGCAACGTCGCCAGACACGTCAGTGCCATCACCAAAAACTCCGCCCGACTCACCCGGAACAGTGCACGGATACCGCGACGGTCCACCAAGCCCCAACAGATCAACAGAATCGATGCCGCCATACTCGGAATCGGAATGTTCGCGATCAGCGGCGCACCACACACGGCGAACAGCGCAACCCACAACGCAGAAAACACCCCGGCCAATGGCGAGCGTGCGCCGGCGTCGTAACTCAAGGCTGCTCGGGTAAATGAACCTGCCGACAAATAACCGGAAAACAGCGAGCCGACCATGTTCGACAAGCCTTGAGCGCGGACCTCTTGATTGGAATCGAGCAACTGTTGCGAACGTGCAGACAGGGAGCGGGCAATGGACAGGCTCGTCACCAACCCAAGCATGCCCACCGCCACTGCGCTGGGCAGCAGTTTCAAAATTAATTCCGGGTCCAGTGGCAGCGCACTGAAAGGCGGCAAATGTCCGACGAAAGCGTGGACCAGTTGTACATGTCCAAACTTCGCCGGCCACAGCCAAACCAGCGAACCTGCACCCAACAACGTGATCAACAGCGTCGGCCAGCGTGGCAGAAAAAACTTGAGGGTAGCGCCCACCACCAAGGTCAATGCACCCAGTATCAACGAGGGATGATCAATCTCGCCGCGATGCTCAATTAACGCCGAGATACTTTTCAGTGCTGTGGACTGGCTGCTCACATCCAGCCCCAAGAAGCTAGGTAACTGACCCAACGCAATGACTACGGCGGCGCCCAAGGTGAAACCCAATATCACCGAATGGGAAACGAAGTTCACCAGC
>NZ_JAMFRV010000587.1 GCF_026224925.1 Pseudomonas sp.
AAACGGTTGGGAAGTTCGAGAAACTCCTCGCGGAGTACCAAGCACTCGCGGGAGTTCCTCTGTTCGAGATGACGGCTGATGAGATTTTCATCAAACCAAGTCAAGCGCTAAAGCTGATGAAAGGTATCCCGGTCACCGTGGATGGGCTGGCCGATGATTACGAGAAGACGCTCAACTCGCTGCGTGACCAAAAGGCAAAACACCTGGCCGACCTGCGTTCGGCGATAGGTCGACTCAATCTACTTGAGCGATCTGTTGAGCAAGCGAAGGGGATTGGCGCCTCGTATGCGTCGCTGACGATTCCCCGCTCCACGAACCTTGAGCACACGTTCTGCCCAGTGTGCGAGTCTCACTCCGATATCCCGGAGGATCAGGCCAACAAGCTGACACAGGCCATCGAGTGGCTGAACACTGAACTGAAGCTTTCGTCGTTTGCGCGGGAAAGCTTGGGGCAGGAGAGTCGCGACCTGAGGAAAGATATCAAGGACTTTCGTCAGAAGCTCAAAGAAGTCCAGACCTCCCTCAAGCCTTTTGAAGAGCAGGAAAATCGACTGGCCCAGGCCAACTCGTTGGAGGATGCTCCGAAGAAAACGAAGCTGCTGCTTGAGATCGAAATCGACAAGTTCATCGAAAACCCGCCTTCTGACTTGAAGAAGATGAAGGATTATTGGGAGGCGCAGGTTAAGAAATACCAAGCCCAGCTTGATGAGTTTGATGTTGATATCGAGTTGGACAGGCTGGCGAGAGACATCAACAAAAAAATGAAAGAGCTTGGCCAGAAGTTTCACTTCGAAGAAACGTACAAGACTGGATCGCTGAAGTTTGACGTAAATAGCTTCGACTTGTGGCATGAGAAAGAAGCTTTCAAAAAAGTTTTCCTCAGGTCTATGGGAAGTGGTGCAAACTGGGTTTATTCGCACCTTACCTTGTTCATGGCGCTGCACTATCAATTTGCTGCCAGGGCCGATAAGTGCAAAATTCCGCCGATTCTCTTCCTTGATCAACCTACACAGGTTTATTTCCCTTCCAAGGATGATGGCCAGGTATTTGTGGCTGATAATTTAAGGCCTGATGACACCAAGGGTGTCGCACTGCACGACGACATCGATGCGGTGTCGAACATGTTTACTCAACTTGCTAAGTTCTGTGATGATACTGCAGAGCAAACTGGTATGAGGCCGCAGATTATCGTTTGTGATCACGCCGACGGACTAGACCTTGGGGAAGGTTATAGCTTCGGTGATTATGTCAGGGAGCAGTGGCGAACGCGTGGTTTTATCGCTGACTGATTAGCGGCTTTGAAATGTTTGCTCACAAACTGAAGGTTTAGAGTCTTCAGGTACGTATGCGCAAGTAAATTACGTGTTATGAAGCCTTTAGTGCTTTTTGAGATTTATAAGTTTAGGTATGCCTTAAGGAAAAAAGCATGTATCAGCTTTCGAACGCCGTCCAATACTCCGGAATATGGGAGCGCGAATCTCAGTCCTTTGAGTCGCACAATATATACAAGCAGCTCGCGCAGCAGATCCCCTTCGTACCCGTGCTGGAGGTTGGCTGCGGTATCGGCAACGGCACGAAGTACCTTGCCGACGGGCGAGCCGTCCTGGCGTTGGACAACAACGAGCATCTGATCGCCAAAGCCTCGGCGCAGATGAAGGAAGCCGGCCAGAGCGCGCAGATCCACCACTGCGATCTCTTCGAGCTCAAGGACGAAGACCTCAAGGTCATCACAGATTTCCAGCCCAAGGCTGTCGTGGCTTGGTTTATCGGGTCGCATGGGGAAGACATCTTCGCGCGCACCTCGGGTGAGCTGGACGTCAACGAGAAGAGCAAACTGTACCGTGAGCGCATCGAGGATGTCATTGTCTCGGACAAGGTGTCCGTAGCCTCCGTGGACATCATCAACTTGGTGAACCGGGGCACGATCGCGACCTCCTGTAGCGATGCAGAGATCTTCGAGAGCCAAAAGGCAGACTACGACAAGTACGTGTTCGAGCCTGTAGGTTTTGAGGTCTACGATGTGAAAGTGTCCCGTTGGGATCGCACCGGCAGTACGTTCGAGTACGGACAGGCCCACAACCCCAACTTCGAGGGCGGTGAAACGGCTCTGGCGATCACCTCAATCTTCGCTCGTCGCAAGACCTCGTAACGCCTCCGGCGTACCCATCTGCAAAGCCCGGCCTCACTGCTGGGCTTTGTTGTTTCTGCATTCCTTTCTGATCCAATGGTGCAAGGCGACAGAGCCATTGTTGGAGGGATACTTGGCCATGGAGATTGGCCGGTAAAGGTTGGTTGCAGTTTTATTGCGCAGCGCTTACCCCCCTGTGCAGTGCATGGAGGAAACGGCTATCCAAGGCAGCAGGCCCGAGCGGTGATCCCTCCTTAGATGAACGCTATTAGTTACAATGATCCGCAACCAAGGACACCACTGGCTGCTCCTGATACCTGTGAGCTCCAGAAACACAAAGGACTACTCCATGCCAGCTTTCGCCAATGACCCTACAACTCAGCTCGCATTCTCGATGTATGAGAACAAAGGCGTGTATGCAGTGCTTCTAGGGTCAGGGGTATCCCGTTCAGCTGGCATCCCCACAGGCTGGGAAATTACGATGGAGTTGGTCAAGCGTGCCGGCATTGCGTCGGGTGTCGGCGAGCAAGATGACTGGCAGGCGTGGTATGTAGGTCAGACAGGGCAGCAACCTAACTATTCCACTCTGCTGGAGACATTGGCAGACACCCAGAGCGAGCGCCGGGCGATCGTTCAGAGCTTTCTTGAACCTACTGCTCAAGAGTTCGAGGACGGCCTGAAGGTGCCCACCCGAGCCCATCGTGCGATCGCAGAGATGGTAAAAGCAGGTCACGTGCGCGTCATCGTCACTACCAACTTTGACAGACTGATGGAGAACGCACTGCGTGACGCCGGCATCGAGCCCACGATCATCAGCTCGGTCTACACTCTTGCAGGGGCGGAGCCACTAACACACGCGGAGTGTTTCATCCTCAAGATCCATGGTGACTACAAAGACGCCAGGATTCTCAATACGGATGTGGAACTAGGTGACTATCCCCCTGAGTACAACGTACTGCTCGACCGTATCATCGATGAGTTTGGAATGATCGTTGCCGGGTGGTCTGGGGAATGGGATCACGCCCTGAGAGCAGTATTCCTGAGGGCGCCCTCTCGTCGCTACCCGACGTACTGGCTCGCACGCGGCAGCCTGTCCGAGCGAGGTCAGGAGCTGGTCACACACCGGCGCGCTACAGTGGTCAGCGGTACCGATGCGGACACGTTTTTCGACGCCATGAATCTGAAACTTGAGACTATCCAGCAATCCCGTCAGCCCAATCCTTCTAGCGTCGAACTGACCATCGCGATGGCCAAGCGATTCATGGCTCGGCCAGAGCATAGGATTCAGCTTGATGACCTGGTAACAGCTCAAACAAGGCAAACTATCGCTGATTTCGCACCTCTTTTCGAAAGTCGAGCAGATGTGAGAAATCAAACGTTCAATGATTGGGCTCTGCTGTACGAGGCCACTGTTGAGCCCCTCGCACTCCTTGCTACGGCGCTCGGGCGTTGGGGCGCCGGCTCCGAGCTGAGTTTGGTACTGGATTCCGTCAAAGGACTATACGCCGAAGCCAATAAAGAGCAGTCCGGGCTTGTCCATTGGTTGCGCGTGAAAAACTATCCGGCAGCACTGGTTCTGTATGGTTATGCCCTTGGACTGACCCGAGCAAATCGCTTAGATGTGCTGTACAGCGTACTTAGTACATCGTTGATCAACCGGCGCGAAATGCCAGGCTGGATTGGGGTAGAGCTTTCGCCTTTCTATATGGAGTCCGGCAACGGCCTCTTAGCGCATTGGAAGAGTTTAGAGGGGCAGAGCAACGCCAAAACGCCTCTATCCAATCGACTGGCCGCCGTCATATCTCCTAAATGGGCACCAACGTTCGCCGGCGTTCATGACCCCGAACTGCTCTATGAGCGCTTCGAATTTCTCAGCCTCTTGTATTTCGTTCAAAAGCACGACGTAACTGAAGAAGCACTCAACAATATGATCGAGCAAAGTAAATTTCGACAAATCGCTATGGGTCGCCTCTCTTGGCACTCAGAAACAATCTCCCGCTTTGTTCATGAGTACTCCGCCCCCGAATACAAAGCGCCCTTGCTTGCAGCTGGATTTGCACTCGGGAGTGAAAGCTACCTTCAGCGATTCCTAGAGGGATTGACGCGTTTGTCTAGGTGGTGAGGTAAGTGAGGAACCGGCAACCTAGGGGCATCATTCCAGCACAACATCCGCTGCTGAGCCTGGATGACATTCGACGTATCAAGCCCAGCAGGCCCGTAAAGTCAGGAAATCACTACCGCAATGAGCGAAGCCGCTGGTCGTCAAGCGGCGAAGAAAGTCCTGAATCCATCTTTCAGGAATAACCAGTTACTGATAGCCAGCGAGATCGCTGTCGAAATCAGAATGCTGAGAATGGCCCATTTCACCGTAGCTTTGACGCCAGACTTACCTTCTTCTTGAACAGGGCGAATGATGTTTTTGTAGATGTGCTCGTAGCCCTCTGAAACGACGCTGATGCTGTCAAAGTGGCTCTGGATCTCGCGCAAAGGGCCCGCCAGAGGCTTGAGAAGGTCGTTTGATGCCACATGTTTTTTGACCTCTTCAATCTGACGCTTCGTGTCGGTGATTCGATTAGTCAGCGCGCTGGGATTGAAGGTAAGGATGTCGGTGATGCGCTTGTCTAGGGCAACGTAGTCCGACTCAGTTTTCTCAGCCAACCCGGCTACGTACCGATGCGTGTCATCGTTGACGATGCACAGAATGATTGGTTTGAAGCCGTCCTCGCCGATTTCGGAATAATCGATCACCCCAGCCTCATCGAGCTTATAGAGCAGAAACTCCATTGCGTTCCAGTTCCAGACCAAGCTACCCAGGGTGTCCGTGACGTCGGGGTTGTCGAAATCAACGCTTCCTTTTGCGTCTGCATGACGGATCAAGCAGAGAAGGATTCTGAGCTCCTGAAGCGGTGTAATTTGATCGTCCATCGTAGTTCTCATGCTTAACCGCTACTCAGCTGTCCAAAAAATAGTTCATGAGCGCCCTGAATGCTGCGGCGAACGCCGAGCAGCCCCGCGACAAACTTCCTGATAGGAAAGCCTATCTCTCGCTAACGGTCTGTCCTTGGGAGGCAAGACGGGTAATTGCTATCGCTATCAATACAGTAGCCAGGCGCTGTGCCGCGTTTATCGCACACTGCAATACAAACGCATAGATGGCTATGCGCTTTAGGTAGAGCGACATCCGTGTGGACAGGACAGGATTATCAATTGGCACAACTGAGGAGCGCCTCGACATAATTGTTTCCGACACTATCCTGCAACTTGTGGCCAAGCAAGCGGAGCGCGCCGGCCCACGATGGGCCAGAGGCTTGAGGATGGACGCCCGCCAGGGTCAAAGCCTGGCGGAGCCGGGATTTGGTTCACGACACCCGCGCCCGGAGGGGGCAAGTCCCGAAAGCTACGGCGTAATGCTCAAAAAAGGCACACCAAGCTCATATTGAACCCTTAATGCTCCCAAAGAAGAGCGTTATATCCACCGCACGCCATCGTAGTGCATTGCGCCTAAAGTCCTCGGAGGGTTAGCTTGGCGGTTAATACTTTCCGTCTAAGTAGTCCTGAAACCCTACCGGGAATTCATTTTCTTCTCTAAAAGGGTTCGAATAATAGAAGCAATAGTCTTCAGCTTTGGAGTCCTTTTTAGGAGAATTCAAAAACTGGACATCATGTTTTTTGAGGATCTCGAATGTCGGATCGTCCGCGTACGGGTTATCTATCTTCTCATGGAAGAAAAGCTGGTATAGAAGGATCCAGCTTTGATCAAGTTCGTATAGGGTGCAGTTTTCAATAACCTGGTTTGCGTACGTTAATGCAGCTTCTACACCAGCATCGAAGCTACTAAGCAGCGCAATTGCTGTAGCGTCAGCAGTCTGAATAACCAGTTCGATATTTTTGGGGGTGGGCTGGGAATTTAGTTGTTTCAAATAATACAGCGCCCAACACATACCGTCCGACCGGCGGTGCAAGGCATTAGTTTCGAGTATTCCATTGAGTTTTTTAGCTACGGCTTCTTTGTCGTAGTAGTCCGAGGTGGCATCGATTTTTTCAAGCAATGGCAATAGTATTGGGTAGTGCCAGCTCAGGCTGAGAATATACTGGAATACTGTTGCCGCTGTATCACCTTGGGCTCTATGGCAAATTAGACCTGCAGCTAGCTTCAATACACTGCCGTCGGGCTCTGCCTTATTCAGATGTACGGCATAGTCAAGGAAATTTATGGCCTCATGAGTAAGTAGGGTCAAGGTTCCATTGGAGTCAGTTCTCCAAGGGGTGGCATTGGTTAATTTAGTAACCCAAGAGTCAATCAAAGGCTCAGGTAGTTCAGTGATTTTAGTTTTGCTAAGGTTTAGCGTTAAACGATATCGCGACAAGGCGTTACTGAGCGCACGAACAAACTCCTGAGCTTGAATGTGTGTTTCGCAATATGCAGTATAGTCATCGATATAGCGTACAAACCGAAATTTTCCTGCCAGCTCTCTATCAACTGCAGCTAGAATTATTTCTACCGCAATGCTTGAGGAGCTAGGGCCAACAGGTAGGCCCGAAGTCTCATTGCGTTTTGCATTTCGAAGCGCAACGTCGAGGGCGGAGCTCCAGTGCTTTTCTCCTCCACGTTCGCGTAGACGCTCTTTGGCCTCTTCATAACCTTGAATAGCCCATTCCAGTGAGTGTGTATAGATAGAGCCAAAGCAATTGGCCACGTCAGCATGAGCTCGGAACCCAGCGCCAAAACTAATCTCCAAAGTGTTTTTGGTTTTAGTTTCATGGTCTTCATAGTTCATAATAAACATGCGGCCATCATTGTGCTGTTCGGCAGTAATGGCGCTATTTTCATCCTCCATCAGCTCGAGCATTTCTTGTCTGTTCTCTTTCAGCCTCGAGTATATTCGTGAGTAGGCTTGGGGGTGTATCAGACTGAGCACCCTTGGAACGTTGTTGAATCGTGTAGCTCTGTATTCTACGAGGTCGAACCAGTAGGCCTTACGCTCTCTGGTTAAATCTACATTTGCCAGCTCTTCAGCAATTTCCGGAGTGAATCTTCTTGTTGAAAAGCAAGGCGGTAGTTCAGTCGATGAATCTTTTTGATTTGGAAAGTAATTCCAGCGGGTTAGGGCTTCTAAGAAGTGCCTTTCCGCGTCATGAAATACTGCAATATTTGATACCGGGCTGGTAAATTCTTTCACGGACTTCATGTCTCCTGAGATGCTTGGCCGGCAACTGGTGTGTTTGAGGTTGTGTGGGTTAGTTGTCTTTGGCTGGTTTTCAGATTTATGTAGTATTGTGATAGTCGCTCAAGTTTTCTTGATTGTCGAGCCGGTTTGTAAGTGATTAAGCTCGTGCTTATCTTTAGCGGCTTTCAGGAGGTGAGATTAAAAATTCAAGTAATGCAGGTGAACCATTCGCCATATTTCAAGCGCATGGCCTAACCAATTGCTTGAGTCATTGTGGAACGGATTGCGGCGAAAATAATCCGTGCGAATTTTCCCACGTCAGGCTGGTATCCGAATGCCTCCTCGCTCATGCTCGCCATGTTGGGTTGTCAATCCATTCAGGTCGAATGAGCAAGCTCGTGTTTTCTTGATGTCAATGGCGATGAGTTTTCTGCGGACTGTTGTCAATCGCTCCTGCATGGATTGACTGTCAACCTGCGTCAATAGCGTTTTCGGCAATGGCCAAGTTTTCTGGGCCCTAGAGGCTGTCAATCTTCAGAGCGCTCAGGTGATGCGGGTCATTATTGGCCAGATGATCCGCTAGTGGCAGAACCGACCGCGCGGATTAAGCCGCGGAAGTGATGCGACGCAAATTGTAGAGCTAACTTTTTGGAGAGCAGGCAACTCGGTTTTTCTGGTACACCGAGTCGTTCCATTCGCGAACAAGTTCGCTCCCACCGGGTTCGTGGATTACCCCAATCCAGAGCCACGCCGAGAATCCGTGGGACCGAACTTGTTCGGGAAGGCGTCGTGTCAGGCGCAGGCGATGGAGAATGTGAAACCGATCCCGAATAAATTCGCTCCCACAGAGATTTATGGCGCAACGGCTTACGGCAACACCGGCAACAAAAACCGCGCAATCACTGGCAGATGATTAGATATCAGCAGCGTATCTTCTTCCCGCACTTGCGCATCAATGCGCTTGATCCGGGGGCTGTAGAAGAAGTAGTCCACAGTCCGATCCGGCCCATCAACTCTCGGGTCATTCGGAAAATACGTCAGCCATTGCCGACGGTCTACGCCGCCCAATTCGGCGTTGGTGGGGATCATCGGGTATTTGTCCCACAGCTCATGCAACTCGCTGTCTTGGGCGTATTCTTCGCGCAGTTCCGGGGCCAATCGCTGGTATTGACCCAGCGGTAACAGATTAAAATCGCCGCCGATCAGCCACGGCGTGCCGCGACTTTCAAACGTGTCCAGCCATTTACTGGTCGCCTGAACCTGACGCTGCAGGGTGTCGTCGTTTGGCTTGGGTGCATCCAGGTGAGTATTGATTACGGCTATTTGCCCGCCGTCACGTAACGGCAAATAGCTCACTAACAGGGCGCGTTTCGGCTGAAACTGGCGATGGATGAAGTTGCCAGCAGGTCGCGGCAACTGGATGCGTTCAGCGTGTTCGATTTCATAACGGCTCAATGTCGCCAGTTTCATCCCGACGCTGCCAAATATATGCGTGTCTGGAACGAAGTCAGCCTTCCAATCAAATGCTTGCGCACTGCACGGGTACAAGTCAGCGACCCGTTCCTGCAGCAGTGCCAGCTGATTATCGTAGTCGGTGTTCTTGGCGCCGTCGTTCACTTCTTGCAACAGGACAATGTCTGGCTGCTCGTCGCGAATAACCCGGGCGACTTCGTCAAGGTTGTAGGCGATGTCTTCAGGTGTGGGGCGCTCGTCCGGACCACTGCCGTCCGCCATGTCGTACCAGAATACATAGCGCTTGCCGGCCAGGGATTGGATGTTCCACGTCATGACCTTCAGCGCCTGGCCAGGCACCAGTACCGGGGCGCTGCCTCTACAGACCAAGGTTCCCGGTTCCCGGGCGGCGGGGTGCCAGGTCAGGCTGTAGATGAGAATGCACAGCAGGCCAATCGACACTAGGCCAAGCAAGGTGCCGCGCAATAATCGGGTCATCGGCTCGACTTAGAACGCAGGGCGTTCAATAACTGAATCGTTGCAAGATGAATCCGAGCATAACCGTTCGGCTGCCAAAGGGGCAGGGCGCTATAACATCAGGCCTTTTTCCGGTGGCTCGTTGATCAGCATAAACAGGCGGAAAATAACCACACTGGTAAACAGCTGCAAGAAACTGGTGATGCTGTCGATCAGTAACGAAACCGGCATGCTCAGTGGGTCCGGCAGGATGAACAGGCTAACGCCCTCCAGTACCGACAGCGGAATGTAAACGCACAAGACACAGGCCAGAATGCGCAGGAAATGCCCTTGGGTCATCTTGATGCTTTCGCGCATGGCCGCCAGTGGCGTCATACCTCGCAGCACCAGCAAATACTCGGAAAATGCCAGTTTGACCATGACCCAGATGCCGGGAACGATGAACATCGACAAACCAAACATGATCAGCAGGGTGCTCAAGGCAGAGAGCACCGCAAACGTAGGCCACATGCGCAGCGTCATCGCCAGCAAGTCGCGTTTACGCGGCTGCTCGCTGCGGCTGCGGGCATCGAGAAACAGGATAAGCGCGCCGGTATACAGTGGGTAAAACAGCAGGCCGATCAGCAGTTCATAGACCTGCGACGCATCGGCTGCCAGCGCGTTGTTGAGTGCCTGTTTACTGAGGGCCTCAAGCACCACCAGCGGCAAGCACAGCATCACGATGCTGGTCAGGTTGCGCCGGAAAAAATAAAGCGAGTCTTGTAGAACGGTCAGCGGATTCATCAATCAGATCGCAAGGCAAAAGCAGTCCGACACTTTAGCGTATGGCCAGTGAGCGGCCAACAGCCTACGTTCAGCGTACTGGCGGTAACATTTTGAATGGTCTATTGAAACGGCGGGGTTTAGCCCCATTACTTTGATACGTCTGGCCCATTGTGGGCAGACGATGTTTTTTAACGGCAATCTAACGAGGTCGCCATGAACAGCGAAGAGCAAACCCTGATCGATGGTCTTTTCTCTAAATTGAGACAAGCCGAAGCGGACTCGGCCGCCCGTGATACGCAGGCTGAAGCACGGATCAAGGAGCATCTGACTCAGCAACCGGCTGTGCCGTACTACATGACACAGACGATTCTGGTGCAAGAAGCAGCGATCAAGCAGCTCGATGCACAAAACAAGCAGCTCGCCGAGCAAGTGGCCCAGCTACAAACCCAGTTGCAGGAAACCCAGGCTCAACTGCAACAAGCTCAGTCAGCCCCAGCGCCAAGCAGCGGCGGATTCCTGTCGAGCATCTTCGGCAGCTCGCGTGATCCGGTGCCTCAAGCCCAGCAGCCGTCGTTCTCGCAACCGCGCCCGGCATCGCCGCAGCAATCGTCTGGCGGCTGGCGTGAGTCCGGGCCTTCGCAAAGCCCGCCGCCGTATAACAACGCCCCGCAAGGCAACTATAACGGTCCGCCACAAGGTCAATATCAGCCGCAAGCAGCGGCAGCCGCGCCGATTGGTAGCGGGTTCCTTGGTGGTGCGTTGAAAACGGCTGCCGGTGTGGCGGGTGGCGTGATGCTGGCGGAAGGCATCAGCAGCATGTTTCATCACAACCAGCAGCCGCAGGAAATTGTCGAAGTTATTGAACAGCAGCCCAATAACAACGGCGGCGGTAACGGCTGGGGTAACGATAACCAGCGCGATAACGACTCGTTTGCCAACAATAACTCCAGTGGTGGTTTCGCCGACAACGACGATGACAACGACAGCGGCGGTTTTTCCGACGATGACGATGACTCCTACGTCTGATCAAGGCATCTGATTCCACCGTTTGAGGCCGATAATTCGGCTGTCATGACCTTCGCCGGTTATGACAGCCGATCGGATAATGCCTCGCCCTCGCTCTTCAAAACCGTCCTCAAACTGGCATACTGAGCGCCGATTCAATTCCTGGGTCGTTGCTGCCAGCTTGCGCGCGCCTGCGCCATGAGGATATCCGGTGAAAAAAATCGCTGTGTTCGCCGATGTACAGAACCTCTACTACACCGTGCGCCAAGCCCATGGCTGTCATTTCAACTACGCGGCCTTGTGGGCTGACATCAGCCAACGCGGGCAGATCGTTGAAGCCTATGCGTATGCCATCGACCGCGGTGACAGCAAGCAGCAACAATTCCAGCAGATTTTGCGCAATCTTGGCTTCACGGTGAAACTCAAGCCGTATATCCAGCGCAGCGATGGTTCGGCCAAGGGTGACTGGGATGTTGGCATTACCATCGACATCATGGATGTCGCACCCCATGTAGACGAAGTGGTGTTGGCATCTGGTGACGGCGACTTTGACTTGTTGCTTGAGCGCATCATCAGCAAGCATGGCGTCGAGGCGATTGCTTACGGCGTGCCGGGCTTGACGGCCAACTCGCTGATCCGCGCGGCTAGCCGTTATGTGCCGATTGAGGGCGCTTTCCTGCTTAAGAACTAAGCGTCTGAACACTGTTTTTTGTTATCGAATTTCTAAAGGGTTGGACCACGTTTGGAACGTATCGCTGTCATCGACTTTGAAACCACGGGCATTTCCCCCAACCACAGTTGCCGGGCGACGGAGATTGCCGTGGTGATCATGGAGCAGGGGCGCATCGTCGAGCGTTACCAAAGCTTGATGAATGCAGGCGTGCATATTCCTGCGTTCATCGAAGCGCTGACGGGTATCAGCAATAGCATGCTGCGCACCGCACCGCCGGCTACTGAGGTGATGCAGGAAGTGGCTGAGTTCGTTGGTAGCACGCCGTTGGTGGCGCACAACGCCTCTTTTGACCAGAAATTCTGGGACTACGAGCTGTCGCGGATTCAACGCAGTCGTGAGCAGAGCTTTGCCTGTTCGATGCTACTGGCGCGGCGCTTGATGCCTGGCGCGCCGAATCACAAGCTCGGCACGCTGACCACCTACGCCAGGCTGCCCAATACGGGCAAGGCTCACCGGGCCATGGCCGATGCGGAAATGGCCGCCAACCTGACCGTGCACTTGGCCAATGAGCTACGCCAGACCCACGGTATTTCCGGGGTCTCGCACCAGTTTTTGTGCTCGCTGCAAAAAATCCCGGCGGCAAAAATCAGCGAAGCTCTGAAACGTCAGCGCGGGTTTTGATCGCGGGCTTCGCTTTTGCTGCTCACTTTTAAATGACCCAGCGGCATGCGTCGCTCCACGGCGGTCGACAGCACGATCGACGTTTTACTGAAGCCGAACTGCGCGATGCGGTTAATCAAACCTTCCAGTTCCGGCATCGAGCCGACCGCCGCTTGCATGATCACGCACGGGTCGCCGGTGACTCGGTGGCATTGAATCAGCTCGGGAATTCGCGCCAGCTCGTCATAGGTCTGCTGGCTGCCGTGGCTGGCCAGGCGTAACTCGATCACGCATTGAATCGGCAGACCCACTTTTGCCATGTCCACTTTTGCTTCATAGCCGGTGATCACGCCGCAGGCTTCTAGCTTGGCCACGCGTTCAGCCACGGCCGGTGCCGAAAGGTTGACCAGCCGTGCCAGTTGCGCAAACGACGCACGACCATTCTCCAGCAGGGCATCGAGCAATATTCGATCGTATTTATCCAGCGTCATCACACACCCTGTCAGCATCTTTCGAAAAGACTGTTTATAAGCCAAAAAACCGTGTTTTAAAAACTGTATGGCTGAGATAAACAGGTTTTGCTCCTTATATTTGACCTGTTGCTTTCATAAGATAAGTCACCATAAAAATGGACTTATGAGCACAACATGCCTAACTCTCGCCGCTTTCCCTTGATCTTGATCGGTGCCTTTTTCGCCCTTTACGTGATTTGGGGCTCAACCTACCTAGTGATCCGCATTGGCGTCGAGTCTTGGCCGCCGCTGATGTTGGCCGGTATTCGCTTCAGCATTGCCGGCAGCTTGTTGTATGCATTCCTGCGCTTTCGGGGGGGCCCGGCACCGACATGGAAGCAGTGGCGGGCAGCGGGCATGATCGGATTTCTGCTGCTGGCGTGTGGCAATGGCGGCATCACATTGGCTGAGCACGCGGGCGTGGCATCTGGCGTTGCGGCGCTGTCCGTGGCGGTAGTGCCGTTGTTCACGTTGCTGTTTGGCCTGTTTTGGGGGCATCGCAACACGCGTCTGGAGTGGGCGGGAATTTTTCTCGGTTTGATCGGTATTGCCCTGCTCAACATGGGCTCCAATCTGCAATCGAGTCCGTATGGCGCGGGATTAGTGATCTTCGCGGCGGCGTCTTGGGCATTCGGTTCGGTGTGGAGCAAAAGCTTGCCGCTGCCCACTGGTCCCATGGCCAGCGCGGCAGAAATGATCGTGGCTGGCGGCGTGTTGTTGGTGGGCAGCGCTTATCGCGGTGAGAGCCTGGAGCACATGCCCAGCGCTGCGGGATGGGGCGCGTTGGCCTATTTGGTGGTGTTCGGCTCGATCGTCGCATTCAGCGCTTACATGTATTTGCTGAAAAACGTGCGTCCCGCCGCGGCGACCAGCTATTGCTACGTCAATCCGGCGGTAGCGGTATTGCTGGGTATTCTGTTTGCGGGTGAACACATTGGCGTTGAGGAATGTTTGGCCATGGCGGTGATCATCAGCGCCGTGGTGCTGATTGGCTTACCGCAGTGGCGTAATCGGCCGCAACCTCAGCCCGTGCTATCGGAACAAGAACAGGAACAGGCTGGATCGGTGCGGACAGGGTAAACTGCGCGCCTTGCGCTGAATTTCCCCTACGGTATCCCCATGACATTCGCCACTCTCGGCCTGATCGAACCCTTGTTGCGTGCCGTTACGGCCCTCGGCTACCAGACTCCGACGCCTGTGCAGGCACAGGCGATTCCTCCGGTGCTGGCCGGCCGCGACTTGATGGCAGCCGCCCAGACCGGCACAGGCAAGACCGCAGGCTTTGCTCTGCCGTTGCTGCAACGCCTGACGATGGAAGGCCCGAAAGTGGCGGCCAACTCGGTGCGCGCACTGATATTGGTGCCGACCCGCGAACTGGCTGAACAGGTTCACGAAAATATTGAGCAGTACAACGAAAACCTGCCGCTGAAAACTTACGCGGTGTACGGTGGCGTCAGCATTAATCCGCAGATGATGAAGCTGCGCAGCGGGGTCGATGTACTGGTGGCAACCCCAGGTCGCCTGCTTGATCTCTATCGGCAGAAAGCGCTGAAATTTAATCAGCTGCAAATCCTGGTTCTCGACGAAGCCGACCGCATGCTCGACCTCGGTTTTTCCGAAGAACTGCGTGATATCTATGCGGCCTTGCCTAAGCGCCGGCAGACGCTGCTGTTCTCAGCGACCTTCTCCGATGCGATTCGGCAGTTGGCCGGGCAGATGCTCGACGACCCGCTGACCATTGAAGTCAGCCCGCGTAACGTCGCCGCCAGCTCCGTGAAGCAATGGGTCGTGCCGGTCGACAAGAAGCGCAAGACCGAGCTGTTTATCCATCTGCTGAAAAAGCTGCACTGGGGCCAGGTGTTGGTGTTCGCCAAGACCCGTATC
>NZ_JAMFRV010000059.1 GCF_026224925.1 Pseudomonas sp.
AGCCCTCTAATCAAGCCGCGGTTACCTAAGCTCAAGCTACCTGAGCCCAAGCGCTTGAAGCAGTATGGATGCATTCCTCATCACCGCGACGAACCCTCGACTTTCGCCTCATTGATGACTTTGGACGAAAGCGCCTATCCTGCGCATCTCGAGATTTTGTGCACGCTCAGCAAAGAAGAGAGTTACCAAAAAATGTCCATCCGCTCGAAAATCATCTACACCTTTACCGACGAAGCTCCTGCACTCGCCACCTACTCCCTGCTGCCGATCATCGAAGCCTTCACGGCCTTTGCTGATATCGACGTTGAAACGCGCGATATCTCGCTAGCAGGCCGCATCCTGGCAAGCTTCCCCGAGAAACTCAGTGCCGAGCAAAAGGTGCCGAACCACCTTGCCGAGCTGGGCGAACTGGCGACCACACCAGAAGCCAACATCATCAAGCTGCCTAACATCAGTGCCTCGGTTCCCCAGCTGATCGCCGCCATCAAAGAACTGCAAGCAAGCGGTTTTGATGTACCCGATTACCCGGAAGTACCGACTAGCGACGCTGACAAAGAATCCAAGTCCCGCTACGACAAGATCAAGGGCAGCGCTGTGAACCCAGTGTTGCGCGAAGGTAACTCTGATCGTCGTGCACCGCTTTCGGTCAAAAACTACGCTCGCAAGCACCCGCATAAAATGGGCGCCTGGAGTGCAGATTCCAAGTCACACGTTGCGTACATGAACAACGGTGATTTCTATGGCAGCGAAAAATCATCACTGATCGAAGCCGCTGGCAGTGTCAAAATCGAATTGATCGCTAAAGACGGCGGTACCACCGTCTTGAAAGAAAAAACCAGCGTGAAGGCTGGCGAGATCATTGATGCCTCGAGCATCAGCAAAAAAGCGTTGACCAGCTTCATCGCCGCAGAAATCGAAGACGCTAAAAAGCAAGGCGTACTGCTATCGGTTCACTTGAAAGCCACCATGATGAAGGTCTCCGACCCGATCATGTTCGGCATCATCGTGGCTGAGTACTACAAAGACGCATTGACGAAGCACGCTGCAGTGCTGAAAGAAATCGGCTTCGACCTGGCCAACGGCATTGGCGATCTGTACTCGCGCATTAAAGCCTTGCCAGCCGCACAGCAAGCTGAGATCGAAGCTGACATTCAGGCGGTCTACGCCACTCGCCCTCCTCTGGCGATGGTCAACTCCGACAAAGGCATCACCAACCTGCACGTTCCAAGCGACGTCATCGTTGATGCTTCGATGCCTGCGATGATTCGTGATTCCGGCAAAATGTGGAACACCGCTGGCGTTCTGCAAGACACCAAGGCTGTGATCCCGGACCGTTGCTACGCGACGATCTACCAGGCCGTGATCGAAGACTGCAAAAAACACGGCGCGTTTGATCCGACCACCATGGGCAGCGTGCCTAACGTTGGTTTGATGGCGCAAAAAGCCGAAGAGTACGGTTCCCACGACAAGACCTTCGAAATCAAGACGCCTGGCGTTGTGCGGGTTACCGACGACAAAGGTGTTGTGCTGCTGGAACAGACCGTAGAAGCGGGTGACATCTGGCGCATGTGCCAGGCCAAAGACGCACCGATCCAGGATTGGGTCAAACTGGCAGTCAACCGCGCACGCGCCAGTAACACCCCGGCCGTGTTCTGGCTCGACCCACTGCGCGCGCACGACGCCCAAGTGATCGAGAAGGTTCAGACCTACCTGAAAGACCACGACACCTCTGGCCTGGACATTCGCATCATGTCCCCAGTGGACGCCATGAACTTCACCTTGGCGCGCACCCGCCTGGGTCAAGACACCATCTCGGTGACCGGCAACGTACTTCGCGACTACCTGACTGACCTGTTCCCGATCATGGAACTGGGCACCAGCGCTAAAATGCTGTCGATCGTACCGCTGATGGCTGGCGGCGGCCTGTTCGAAACCGGCGCTGGCGGTTCGGCACCGAAGCACGTTCAGCAACTGCTGGAAGAAAACTTCCTGCGCTGGGATTCGCTGGGCGAGTTCCTGGCGTTGGCGGCATCGCTCGAGCACCTGGGCGTCACCTACAACAACTCGAAAGCCAAGGTTTTGGCCAGCACACTCGACCAGGCAACCGGTCAGTTCCTGGACAACAACAAGTCGCCATCGCGCAAAGTCGGCAACATCGACAACCGCGGCAGCCACTTCTACCTGGCATTGTACTGGGCTCAAGCGTTGGCCGCTCAAACTGAAGATGCCAGCCTGCAGGCGCCGTTCAGCAAATTGGCCAAAACCCTGGCAGACAACGAGGCAACCATCGTTGCCGAATTGAACGCCGTTCAGGGCAAGCCAGTGGACATCGTCGGTTACTACCGCTTTGATCCTAAGTTGGCGAGCGAAGTCATGCGTCCAAGCAAAACCTTGAACGCTGCGATCGCCTCGCTGGCTTAAGGCACAACCGGCAGGCGCTTTAGCGCCAGACCTGTCACAGACCCCGGCCAAGTGCCGGGGTTTGTGCCTCTGCGCCATTCTCCTTTTACAGAGGGCGAACATTCAAATGGATTGGCACCCCCACATTACCGTGGCGACTATCGTTGAAGTTCAAGGCCGGTTTTTGCTGGTCGAGGAGTTCAAGGAAGGTAGACACGTACTCAACCAGCCGGCTGGGCATCTTGACCCCAATGAAACCCTGCGTCAGGCAGCCGTGCGCGAAACCCTTGAAGAAACGGGTTGGGACGTCGAACTGACGGGCGTCGTTGGCATTTATTTGTATACCGCTCCCAGCAACGGCGTGACCTACCAGCGCGTGTGTTTTGTCGCCAAGCCGCTTCTGCACCACATGGAACGCGTGCTGGACACCGGCATCGTGCAAGCGCTCTGGCTCAGCCGTGACGAGCTGTTCAGCCAGCCCGAACGCTGGCGCAGCGAATTGGTGATGCGTTGCATCGACGATTACCTTGCCGGACCACTACACGACCTGGAGCTCATACGTGATTGATCACTGGTTTAGCCTTGGCGCCGACAGCCTGTTAGAATCGCGTCCTTTTTACAGACACACATCGAATCCCTATGCGTGATCAAGCCCCCCACGACCCTGCAAAGACGCGTGTTATCGTCGGTATGTCCGGCGGCGTCGACTCTTCCGTTTCTGCCGTTCTGCTGATTGAGCAGGGGTATCAAGTGGAAGGCCTGTTCATGAAGAACTGGGAAGAAGACGATGGAACGGACTACTGCACCGCGCGCGAAGACCTGGCGGACGCTCAGGCTGTTTGCGACAAAATTGGCATCAAGCTGCACACCGCCAACTTTGCCGTCGAATACTGGGACAACGTGTTCGAGCATTTCCTGGAAGAATACAAAGCCGGACGCACGCCTAACCCGGACATCCTGTGTAACCGCGAAATCAAGTTCAAGGCGTTCCTCGACTACGCAATGGTGCTGGGTGCCGACCTGATCGCCACCGGCCATTACGTGCGCCGCCGCGACATCGATGGCCGTACAGAATTGCTTAAAGGCCTGGACGCCAACAAGGACCAGAGCTACTTCTTGCATGCCGTGGGCGGCGAACAGATCGCCAAGACGCTGTTCCCGGTTGGTGAACTGGAAAAGCCCGCCGTGCGCGCCATCGCTGAAAAGCATGATCTGGCCACCGCGAAGAAGAAGGACTCCACCGGCATCTGCTTTATCGGTGAACGGCGCTTCAGCGACTTCCTCAAGCAGTACTTGCCTGCCCAACCCGGTGAGATCAAGACCACCGAAGGTGAAGTCATCGGTCGCCACAACGGCTTGATGTATCACACCATCGGTCAGCGTCAGGGGCTAGGCATTGGCGGATTGAAAGACGCCAGTGATGACCCGTGGTACGTGCTGATCAAAGACCTGGAAAACAACGAACTGATCGTTGGCCAGGGCAATGATCACCCTTGGTTATTCTCTCAAGCACTGATTGCGTCCGACATTTATTGGGTCAACCCGGTCGACTTGACTACGCCGCGCCAATTGACTGCCAAAGTGCGTTATCGCCAAAGCGATCAGCAGTGCACGCTCGAACAAACGGCTACGGGCTATCGCGTGACATTTGCTGAACCTCAACGCGCAGTGACCCCCGGCCAATCCGTGGTGTTTTACGACGGCGAAATCTGCCTCGGTGGCGGCGTTATCGAAGTAGCCGAACCTTGGCACAGCAAGGACAAGCGCTGATGACCCCGACCCAAGAACAACTGATCGCCCTGGGTGGCGTATTCCAGGCGGCAGTACTGGTCGACAAGATCGCCAAGACCGGTCAAGCCAGCGAGGCGGCGCTGAGCTGTATGCTCGGCAGCCTGCTGGTCATGGACCCGAAAGACACCATGGAAGTTTATGGTGGTGACGATCTGAACCTGCGTGAAGGGTATCGCTCGCTGATCAGTGCGCTGGAGCGTGACCCGGCAGCCCTGCAACGCGAACCGTTGCGCTATGCCCTGTCGATGC
>NZ_JAMFRV010000588.1 GCF_026224925.1 Pseudomonas sp.
CGTCCGGATACCCACCCCACGTCCGGATCAAGTAGGTCATCACGCCGACGCCAACGCCAAACAACAGCCGCGCACGTGGACTGCTGGGGCCTGATACGGGTTCTGTGACAATGAAAAAAGCCCCAAGCATGCTGGCACCGCTTAGCAGATGAAACAGCGGCGAGCCATGTGAATCCGATCCCGACCCGTTCCAGCATAACAAGCTGACAACGAACAGGCTGCCCAGCATCCCCGCCGGCGCATGCCAGCTATAAACGCGCTGCCGAAGCAGGAATATCCCACCCGCAAGAAATGCGAGATTGAGCCATTCCGCACCTCTGCCGCCCCAGCGCCCGAATGATGGATTACCCGCAAACAGTTCATCGATGGTCAGGCTTTTGTTGATTCGCAGCGCATCCAACGCCGTAGCCTGTGCCCAGGCATCGGGTGCAGCTATCGAGCCGATATTGACCCCGAAGATGTGTTGCACACTTCCCAGCAGGTTCAAGCCGTGGGGCGCCGGCCAGTGGCTCATTTGTTGGGGGAACGACACTAGCGCCATGGCATAGCCAAGCATGGCGGGGTTGAACGGGTTTTTGCCCACGCCTCCGAACACATGCTTGCCGAAGAGAATGGCAAAGCCGCTGGCCAGCAGCGTCAACCACCATGGCGAGTAGGGCGGGAGTGCCAGTGCGAGAAGGGTGGAGCTAACCAGCGCGCTGCCATCGCTTAAGGCGGGCATGGCCTGCTGTCTGCGCAGGGTGAGCACGATCGCCTCGACAGCCAGCGCCATGGCGCCTGCCAGCAGCCAATTAATCACAATCCCCCACCCGTAGAACCACAGCAGTGTCAGAGCCCCGGGCAAGGTCGCCAAGAGCACCAGCGCCATGGTTTTTTGCAGGCGCTCGCTTGCTGGCTCAAGGGCAGTGGGCGGTGTATCAAGCGTTCCCATTGGCGCCGACCTTGGGTTGTGCCACAGGTGTGGTGTCGAGGAGGCTAAGGGCTTGTTCGGCAGCTTCGAATTCGTGCTGCAATTGCACCAGTTGTTGCTGCTGTTCGCGGGTCGGTGGATGGCCGAAGGCTTTCAGTGACTTGTTCAGTTGTGCACGGCTCATCGCCAGGGTGATCTTGGCTTTTTTCAGCGCTTGGTCATTGGCAGCGGCTTTCTGTGCGCGAATACGCTCAATGGCAGACTGCACTGGATTTGTTGCCGTTTCGGCCACTGCATTTGCGCTAGCGCTTGCGGCGCGTTGCGTACGTGCCAAACGTTCCGCATGCCGATGCTCTTCTTCACGGCGCAGTCGATCATTGCGCACGACGAAGCGTCGGCGCGCATGGTTGCGCTTGGCAGTGCGTGCCTGTTGTTGTTCAGGGCTAAAGGCCAGGCCGCCAACGATAGGCGTGATGTTAGCAAGAGGCAGCGGGTGCATCTCGATGCAGTCCACCGGACACGGTGCTACGCACAGATCGCAGCCGGTGCACTCATCGATAATCACGGTGTGCATCAGTTTGGCCGCCCCGAGAATCGCATCCACCGGGCAGGCCTGAATACATTTGGTGCAACCGATGCACTCGGCTTCACGGATGAACGCGATCTGTGCCGGTGCCGGGCCGCGTTCAACGTCCAACTGGATCAGCGGGAGGTCCAGTAGGCGGGCGAGCGCAGCAATAGTTTCGTCTCCACCGGGTGGGCATTTGTTGATTGCTTCGCCAGCGGCAATGCCTTCGGCGTAGGGCTTGCAGCCGGGGTGGCCACATTTTTCACACTGGGTTTGCGGCAATAACGCATCGATGCTCTTGATCAGGTTCATGGCGTGATCAGCCCGCTGAAACCAAGAAATGCCAGGCCCATCAAACCCACACTGATTAACGTGATGGGTAATCCGCGAAAAGGCAATGGAATGTCCTGGATGCGAATGCGTTGGCGAAGGTCATCCAGCAGGCTTAGCACCAACCAGAAGCCCAATCCCGAGCCGATGCTCAAGGCCAGAGTGAACACAATGCCCTTATCTGTCTGCGTGCTGACTAGCGCAAGCCCGAGCATGCCCGCGTTGCCCAACAGCAACGGCCATAGCCCTGCAAATGAGAGCTGCGGTAACCACCGCGACAGCAGCGACAAACACGGTTTGATCGCCACTACGATGACCGGAAGAAACACAAACAGACGCAGGTAAGTCAGGCCCAGAGGAATGAGTAAGTAGCAATAGAGCAGATAGCTAAGAAGCGTGCTGCAGAGTATTACCCATACCGTCGCGATGCCCAGTGCATGTATCTGTAGCCGTGTGGCTTGGGGTTCGTGGACCGCGCCCAGTAAAGGGTCGGCACTCAGCGGCCACTGCAAAACTACGTTGTTGATTAGGGCGGCGCTGATGAGGGTAAGCATGAAATCGGTCATGGGTATGCCCGGGTGAGCTAGCAGGCGAGAGCACCTTTAGACGAGCGCGCCTTTAGAAAAGATAGTACCCAAAACAACTCGTGCGTGGGTGCACGAAAAAGCCCACGAACGTTAACGTCAGTGGGCTTTGCACAGGGCTTACTTGATCCGCTGACCTGGTTTCGCACCGCTGTCTGGGCTAAGCAGGTAGATTTCTTCACCGCCAGGTCCGGCAGCCATCACCATGCCTTCGGAGATACCGAAACGCATTTTTCGCGGTTTGAGGTTGGCGATCATCATCGTCAAGCGACCTTCAAGCTCGGCCGGATTCGGGTAGGCGCTCTTGATTCCGGAGAATACGTTGCGCTGTTCGTCACCGATATCCAGAGTCAGACGCAGCAGTTTGTCAGCACCGTCAACGTGTTCAGCCTTGAGAATTAGCGCTACTCGAAGGTCGACCGCAGCGAACGCGTCGAAGTCGATTTCGGCTGCCAACGGTTCTTTCAGCAGCTCGCCATTGCCTTGCGGGGCAGCCGAGGTGTCGCTGGCGGTCAGGTCTTCTTTCGAGGCGTCGCTCATGGCTTGTACTTTTACTGGATCGATTCGGGTCATCAGTGGCAGGAACGGGTTGAGCCGATGGTCGCTGAGCAGGGTCAGGTGATCGTCCCAAGTCAGCGGTGCGACATTGAGGAAATTCTCCGCATCGGCTGCCAGCAGCGGCAGTACCGGTTTGAGGAAAATTACCAACTGGCGGAACAGGTTGATGCCCAGGGCACAAACAGCCTGAACTTCGTCTTGCTTGCCTTCCTGTTTAGCCAGAGACCATGGCGCTTTGTCGGCGATGTACGCGTTGGCGCGATCAGCCAGGCCCATGATTTCCCGCATGGCCCGGGCGAAGTCGCGTGCTTCGTACGCTTCGGCGATGCCCGGCGCTGCCACGAGGAACGCATCGGTCAGTTCTGGCGCGGCATTACCTGCGACCAGCACACCGGCGTTGCCTTTGTGGATAAAACCGGCGCAACGGCTGGCAATGTTGACCACTTTGCCGATCAAGTCCGAGTTGACCTTCTGCACGAAGTCTTCAAGGTTCAAATCCAGGTCATCGACGCCACGGCTGAGCTTGGCCGCGTAGTAATAACGCAGGTATTCCGGCGGCAGGTTGTCCAGGTACGTACGGGCCTTGATAAAGGTCCCGCGGGATTTCGACATTTTCTGGCCATTGACGGTCAGGTAGCCGTGGACGTTGATTCCAGTGGGCTTGCGAAAGCCCGCGCCTTCGAGCATGGCTGGCCAGAACAGCGCGTGGAAATTGACGATGTCCTTGCCGATGAAATGGTACAGCTCGGCAGTGGAGTCTTTCGCCCAATAAGCATCGAAGTCCAGGTCAGGACGGCGAGCGCACAGGTTCTTGAAGCTGGCCATGTAGCCAATCGGCGCATCTAGCCACACATAGAAGTATTTGCCCGGTTCGCCAGGAATTTCGAAACCAAAATAGGGCGCATCACGGGAAATATCCCACTGTTGCAGACCAGCATCCAGCCATTCGGCGATTTTGTTCGCAACGGCTTCTTGCAGGGTGCCACTGCGGGTCCAGCTTTTCAGCATCGCGTCGAAGTCGGGCAGCTTGAAGAAGAAGTGCTGCGACTCTTTCAAGACCGGCGTGGCCCCGGAAATCGCTGATTTCGGGTTTTTCAGGTCAGTCGGCGCGTAGGTTGCACCGCATTTTTCGCAGTTATCGCCGTATTGGTCTTCAGTGCCGCATTTCGGGCAGGTGCCCTTGATGAAGCGGTCGGCCAGGAACATCTGCTTTTCCGGGTCGAAATACTGAGTGATCGAACGCGTAGCGATGTGCCCGGCGTCACGCAGTCGGGTGTAGATCATGCTCGATAGCTCGCGGTTTTCATCCGAGTGCGTCGAGTGGAAGTTATCGAAGTCCACCAGGAAGTCGGCAAAGTCGGCGCTGTGTTCAGCCTTTACGTTGGCGATCAATTGCTCTGGGGTGATCCCTTCTTTTTCAGCACGCAGCATGATTGCCGAGCCGTGAGCGTCGTCCGCGCAGACGTAGATGCACTGATTGCCCCGGTGCTTCTGGAAGCGCACCCACATATCAGTCTGGATGTACTCAAGCATATGGCCAAGGTGGATTGAACCATTGGCATAGGGCAGGGCGCTGGTGACGAGAATCTTGCGTGGCTCGGACATGGGGCTCGGCTACTTGAAGTGAAACGGAGGTCGGCCACTATAAAGGTCTGGGCGATATTTTTCACCCCGTGGACGCATATTGCACGCATTCATTGAGCGGTCCAGCGTGTGCCGAAAGCATGCCGACCGCTTGTATAAGGCGTAGGATACCTGCCTGTTTTAGTCAGTCTTTATTTCTGGAGTAGCCATGAGCGCCGTTAATCGCGCAGCGGTGGAAGCCGTTCTTCGCCAATATACCGACCCTTATTTGAATCAGGATCCTGTCAGCGCTGGTTGTGTCCGTGTTATCGACATCCAGGGTGATCGGGTCAGCGTGCAGCTTGAACTCGGTTATGCCGCCGCGTTGTTCAAGAATGGCTGGGCGCAAATGCTGCAAATTGCTATCGAAGGCCTTGATGGCGTGTCTTCGGCAAAAGTCGAGGTGCGCAGCGTGATTGCGGCGCACAAGGCTCAGGAGCAAATCCCCGGCCTAGCCAATGTGAAGAACATTGTCGCCGTGGCATCGGGTAAAGGCGGCGTGGGTAAATCCACCACGGCGGCAAACCTGGCGCTGGCCTTGTCCCGCGAAGGCGCGCGTGTCGGCATCCTCGACGCCGACATCTACGGCCCGAGTCAGGGTGTGATGTTCGGTATCCCAGAAGGCACCCGGCCGAAGATCAAAGATCAAAAATGGTTTGTGCCCCTTGAATCCCATGGGATTCAGGTGATGTCCATGGCCTTTCTGACCGATGACAACACACCGATGGTGTGGCGTGGCCCGATGGTTTCCGGAGCGCTGCTGCAGTTGATTACTCAGACAGCATGGGATGATCTGGATTATCTGGTCATCGACATGCCGCCAGGCACTGGTGACATACAGCTAACGCTGGCACAAAAAGTCCCGGTGGCCGGTGCTGTGATTGTCACCACTCCGCAGGATCTGGCGTTGCTGGATGCGAAGAAAGGCGTGGAGATGTTCCGCAAGGTCAACATTCCTGTGTTGGGCGTCGTGGAAAACATGGCGGTACACATCTGCTCGAACTGCGGTCATGCAGAGCATTTGTTTGGTGAGGGTGGCGGTGAGAAGCTGGCCGCGCAATACAACGTCGAGCTGCTGGCATCATTGCCGTTGTCGATGTTGATTCGCGAGCAGGCAGACGGTGGCAAGCCAACGGTTATCGCTGAGCCTGAAAGTCAGATTGCTATGGTTTACCAGGAGCTGGCGCGACATGTAGGTGCGCGGATCGTGCTGCAGGAGGCGCAGTCGCAAGCCATGCCAAGCATTACCGTTAGTGACGACTGATCTAGCGGAAATGTAAATACCCGTAGGAGCTGCCGCAGGCTGCGATGCTTAAAGACAATCGCAGCCTGCGGCAGCTCCTACGGGTTTTTTTACACCTGAGGCATAAACGACAGGCGTAAAAAAACCTCGCTTTTAAGGGCGAGGTTCTTTTTAAGCGAATAAGTACAAGTTAGATAACTTGAACTTCTTCAGCTTGCATGCCTTTCTGACCGCGGGTAGCGATGAAAGAGACCTGTTGGCCTTCTTTCAGGCTTTTGAAGCCGTCAGATTGGATAGCTTTGAAGTGAACGAAAAGATCGTCACCCGATTGTGGAGTGATGAAGCCGAAGCCTTTTTCATCGTTGAACCACTTAACGGTACCAGTTTGGCGATTAGACATGGTGTATCTCCTTGGACAAAGTTAACTGCGACTCAGGAAAAGCCCTGGCCGAGACTGAGTGCAAAGAGCAGGAAAAATTCTTGGAGATGGTTGGATCGAAATTCAACATCGTGTAGAGATTCTCAGTGACACAAGCAACACAGTGGCGCCACCTTAACGCGTTTTTCGAAACGTGCCAATGGTCTGTTAACGATTTTTTACTTTGGCGACTGATGGGCCTATGCAGACCGATGGTATCAGCCGTCAGAGTCTTTGAACCCAACGGCCCGGCCCGGTAAGATGCCGGACAGATTTTTCCACCTCGCTATTCAGGACACCGTCATGAGCATCAAATCGGATAAATGGATTCGCCGCATGGCGCAAGAACACGGCATGATCGAGCCGTTCGTAGAGCGTCAGGTA
>NZ_JAMFRV010000589.1 GCF_026224925.1 Pseudomonas sp.
CGGCGGCGGCGGCGGAGGCGTTTCCACCACGGGCGGAGTCGGCGCAGAAAATTCGATGGTCATTGGCGGAACTTCAGGCGGCACAATAGGCAGCGGCGCCGGCGGATTCTGGCTAACCCCATAGATCACCGCGCCATGCAGCACCAACGCAAACACACCCAGAAGAATCGCTTCGCGACGGCTCAAGATACCCTTGGGTGTGCTTTGTAAGCGCGACTGCCCCAGCGGCACACGAAATTCCCGGCCGAGGTCGACCAACTCGCCGCTAGGCGCTTGATGCCACAGCGCCTCTTGGGCAGTGGCTGCGGTCTGGACTTTGGCCATTGATAAGCTCCTGGTAATAAACGAATCCAGAAGTTGCCTGCCTCAACATCAGTACAGGCAATTGTCTGGATAACAGGAGATAGCAAGACCTGTACCAACCAAGAAACCGCGGTGGAATGGGCCTCTCAGGCGATCAAGGGTGCTGGAGAATCAGCTTTGTACGGACTTTTTGTTGATCTGTTGTTGCTGTGGGAACAGCAACGGGGTGGGATTGAACACACCCATAACAAACCGATTGGCCCGGCGAAACGTGCCGAAGTCATTGAAGCGCACACCCATTTCAGCCATGACTTTATGTGCAACCGGTGCCGTCATCTGGCGAATGTAGAACGGTTCCTTGACCACGAAATGGTGAATGCCATGGGTGCTGCCGAAGTTGAAACAAAACGCCTGCAACGGCCACATCCACTTCGAATTGAGCACTTGGCATTGCTGCATCACATTGCCCAGTTCCACGTCGCCGTAGTAATGCATATTGGAACTGATGAAGTGCAGGCAAAAGGTCCGCAACACGTTCGGGCCTACCAGCACGACCACCGCGATATCGACCACTTGCATAACCGCCAAGGTATTAGCTGACCACTCGATGGGCGCCCCCAACAGACTGGCTATACCATTGGCCACATGGAAACCGAGGAACACATACCACGTCCCCCAATTTAGTAATGCCAGCGGGGCGTAAACCCGCAACGTGCGCTTGAGGATAGTGAACTTGTGCGACCAGGTTTTCGCCCGCAGCATGCGAATCAGCGCGGACATCATGTTATCGCCGACCATTAACAGCCGCGCAAAACCCCACGGCTCGCCGTTAGTGATGGCGCGTTCTTCCATGTCGGTTTCGGTGCCAGACACCTTGTGATGATTGAGGTGCAGGTGACGCCTAATCCACGGATTAATAGTGCTGGGTCGCGCCATCCACACCAGCGCCAGCATCAGGTTGTGCGGGATGCGCTGCTTGCGAAAATACATGCTGTGGATCAGGTCATGCTCTAGTTCGTGGGTCAGCGAGGCAAAGAAAGCATTAAGCAGCAGGCACACCCACCACGCCATGTATCCGCCGATGTACAGCGTCGCACTCGCCAGCATGCCAATCAACGCAACGCTCAGAATGCCAACGCCAATGGCATCCTGATGCTTGAGGATCGGGTAGCGCTGGCGCAGCTCGTCACCACGTGCCATCACTGCGGCGCGAATATGGGCTGATCGCTGCTGTGCATTCAGTCTGTCGGGACTTGCAGAAGTGCCTTGCATGCTTCCATCCTCTGATTATTGAGCTAGCGTTATAAGAAGGAGTTAACGATGGATGACACAGTGCACCCGTGTGTGCGACTCCGCCTGACCGCAAACGCCAACCTCTTGACCACACGCGCCAATCGCCATGACTGAACCCACCACCCTCGCCAGTTGGACACGCGCCTTGCGCAAGCAACTCGATGCTTTGGGCCTCGACAGCATCGCGTTGTGCCAAACCGCCGGGCTTGATCCGCAGCTTATGGACGACCCCAATGCGCGTTACCCCGTGACGGCGACCACCCGGCTCTGGCAACTGGCGGTGCAGGCCAGCGGCGATCCGGCGATCGGTTTGCGGGTGTCGCGGTTTGTCAGCCCTACCACGTTTCATGCCTTGGGTTATGCGCTGGTGGCCAGTGGCACGCTGCAAGAGGTGTTCGAGCGTATCGTGCGTTATCACGAGGTGGTCAGCGACGTGCTTGCGCTGGACCTGCGCAGGACCAGCGAGCGCTACGAGTTCCGCTTTAGTGCGGCGCAAGGAAATCCAGCGCCTGCGGCCGAGGCAATCGATGCCTTCGCCGCAATCTATGTGCGCACCTGCCGTAACCGTTTGGGCCGCGACTACGCGCCGCTCGCGGTCTACCTGCAACGGCCGGTGCCGGTCGACCCTCAGCCTTGGCACGACGTATTTCGTGCGCCAATTGTGTTTTCCGCGAAAGAGAATTTGCTGGAGTTTGCCTGCAGCGACTTTGACAGCCGCCTCCAGGACGGCAATCCAGAGCTGGCCGAGCACAACGAAACGGTGCTCAAGCGCACCCTTGAACAGCTCAAGCCAATGACTTGGGAGCGTAGAGTGCGCGCAGCGATAGAAGCGCAGTTGCCCGATGGCGAACCGTCCGCCGAGTACATCGCGCAGACCTTGCACTTGAGCCTGCGCAGCTTGCAACGGCATTTGGCCGACGAGGGTTTTCGTTATGACTTGCTGCTGAACCAGTGTCGGCAGAACCTCGCGATCCAGCACATGCGCGAACCGAAGACGTCACTGAGCGAGATCGCCTACCTACTGGGATTCGGCGACACCAGTAGCTTCAGCCGCGCGTTTAAACGCTGGACCGGGCAGACACCCAGTCAGTTTCGGGACGGGTTGGGCAGGTAAATTTCCGCAAGACACCAGTGGGACCGAATTCATTCGGGAATGGTTTCACATCCTGAAACACCTGCATCTGACAACACGCCTTCCCGAATGAATTCGGTCCCACGGGGGTGCTGGGTAATTCAAGGTTTCCCGCAGAAATTGTTGTTAATCAGCCAAAACCGCCAGCTGATACCCTACGGTACCCATGGTATGGATCAGTTTTGGCTGATAACGCTCGTCGATTTTTGACCTTAGGCGGTGGATGGCGATTTCGATTTTGTGGCTGTCGTTGTTGAACACTTGCGAAGCGATCAATGAGCGGGAGATCACATCTCCTTGACGACTGGCAAGCAATTGCAGCAGTTCGAACTCTTGGTCACTCAACGAAATTCGCTGCCCGCCACGGCTGACGCGCTGGCGCTGCACATCAATGTCCAGGTCGGCAATCACATAAGTATCGGCGGTACCGGTTGGCCCACGCCGCAACAATGTACGTACCCGAACTAGTAACTCATCGAAGGTGAACGGCTTGAGCAAGTAATCATCAGCGCCCAGTTCCAGCCCACGCAGTCGGTCCTCAATGGCATCTCGTGCGGTCAGGAACAGCACCGGCGTAGTACCGCGTTTACGGATCAGCTGCAGCAGTTGCCAGCCGTTCAGGCCCGGCAACATGACGTCGAGGATCACCAGATCGTAAGTTTGCTCTTCGACAAAGTGGCGCCCTGTCAGGCCATTAGGCGCGAGATCTACCGTAAAGCCCGTTTCGCCAAATCCTTTGGCCAGGAGATTAGCCAAATTGGCATCGTTTTCCACTAACAGCAAACGCATGGTGCACCTCATTAATCGTGCCTTTAGGCTAAGCCGATTAACTAGCTGCCGCACGTAGTTTATTAAAATCCAGAATTTCGATCCCATCGGCGCCTGACCTCAAGACCTCCCGTGTCTGCAAGTCGTTGAGGACACTGATTAACGTCGGTTTGGATATCGCCAGCCAGCGCGCCAGTTGGGTCGAAGGCAACCGCACGAAGCGTGGCGCTCGATTGATCGGGCCGTAGCCTTGACTGATCAGTAACAAACAAAAAGCTACTCGGGCAACGGTAGGTAACTCACCATGCTGCTCAAGTTGCGCTCGGGTGACGCGCAGCTTTAATTGCAACAGCGCAGCGAATTGATAACGATACGCGGGGTTGTCTCTCAGCAATCGATCCAGGTCCGCTTGCGGGATGTGCAAAACGATACTGTGGGCGTGGGAGAACATATCCTGGGTGCGCGGCAGGCCGTCAAATAACGACACTTCGCCAAACCAGTAAGGCAAGTCAGTGGAGGACGGCACCGTCAGCTTGATGTGCTCTTGATCGTCACCGACCCGAACGGCGCCTTCCACCACCGCGTATAAGCCACAGGGTGGATCGCCGCGCAGAAACAGCGGTCTACCCGGCGTAGGACGACGCTGCCTGGCGGCAGCGAGCAAGCCATCCTGTAGACCCGCAGGCAAGTTGCTGAACCAATGATCGGTCAACAGTCGGCTTCGCCATAACGCTCCATTCATGCAATCTCCCTGAATACCTTTTGGCGCTACCGACCGCACATGGGCCGGTTAAC
>NZ_JAMFRV010000590.1 GCF_026224925.1 Pseudomonas sp.
ACTGGCGCACGCCGACTTCGCTCAACAGCTCCAGCAGAGCGCGCTCCGGCGCAGAAACCTGCGGCGCCCCGCTGCGTTTCTCGAATGCGCCGACTTGCATCAAGGCTGTCGGCTGCTCGTCGAACAGGCGCTTTCGATGGTATTCAGCCGGGAAGCGCTCTGTGAACCATTCCGGCAAATGCCTCGCTGTCCAACCATAAAGATGCAGCGCGGGCTGCTGCGACACGTACTGGCGCAGGCCATACCAGTCAAGCGCCGACTTGCCGCCTACGTGCAACCCCTCGAAATTGCGCTGCAGTAGCAACAGACTGGGATGCAAACCAAGGGCGTCATTCGGGCGGCAATACACCCCGCGCGCCAGGCGCGTGAGCCAGCCCGCCCGGACGTAATGAACGGCCAAGTCCGCTGAGATGCCTAGCACCGCCAGGTCCTCCGAGGTCAGCGGCGCTCCCGGTGAGAGTCGGGTGTAGAGCGCGTTTAGCTTGCTTGTGCCAGTCGTAGCCATGCTACGACTTATATGACTTTTCCAAATAAAAGTCAATTTGATCTGGCACT
This sequence comes from Pseudomonas sp., assembly GCF_026224925.1. Classification (GTDB taxonomy): domain Bacteria; phylum Pseudomonadota; class Gammaproteobacteria; order Pseudomonadales; family Pseudomonadaceae; genus Aquipseudomonas. Next base: position 556 of record NZ_JAMFRV010000590.1, read on the forward strand.
CCCAGTCGTAGCCACACTACGATAATTAACGCTTATTCAAATACTATCCTACCACCCCTTCATCGCGAGCACCACAACCTAATGCCATCCTCTACAACAGTGGACGCCAGCAGAATTGCGCACTGTATCGCCATGAGATACACTACCCCATGATCAAAGACTTCCGCCATCGCGGGCTGGAACGTTTTTTTCGTACTGGTTCAAAAGCTGGTATTCAACCAAAGCACGCGAAGCGTTTGCGGCTGCAACTGGGTCAGTTGGACGCCGCCCTTGGCCCTGATGATATGAACCGCCCGGGCTGGCGTCTGCACCCGCTCAAGAGTGATCTTCAGGGTCACTGGTCAGTGTGGGTAGATGAGAATTGGCGGCTGACGTTCACGTTCGAAGGCGTCGATGCAATCTTAGTCGATTATCAGGACTATCACTGAGCGAGGGCCAATGACACGCATGCACAACCCACCGCACCCCGGGGAAATACTGCAGGATACCGTTCTGCGATCGGACGGCGGAATGACGGTGACGGCGTTTTCAAAACGACTAGGCGTTTCGCGCGTAGCACTCTCACGTGTGGTCAACGGCCGCGCAGCCGTTAGCGCCGAATTGGCGATTCGCCTGGCGGCAGCTCTTGGAGGGTCTGCAGAATCGTGGCTCACCATGCAGGCCGCGTTTGATTTATGGCATGCCGCCAAGAAGAGGCGGCCCAAGATCAAGCCCCTTACGGCTGACGCACTCTCGTCGGCGCCGACCTAGTGGGCTGGGGCGTTTCACGTTTGAGTGATGCACTAATGGGAATGCTCCCATAAATGCCCAAGTTCGACGTAAAGCAGTCGATTACATCGGTCGGATCAAGTCGAGACTTAAAAACTTTGTACCCGGGACCGGATTGAAGGATATCGTGGCCGTGAAGCCAGCGTCATTGGCTGCATTGCAAAGTGCGTCCGGCGCTACCAAGGTCATGTAAGAGGACAGGGTGCGTAGCGATTTGTAAGGGGATGAAGACACCGCGTGCATCGCTGGATGAGGCAGCTGCAAAACCGTTGTAAGCACGGCATCAGTTGTTGAATTATGCCTCAGAGTATTGAGAGTCGATGTCAGCTCAACGTATTCAAATATCAAGGTCGCGTAGGTGAAATCCACGGGCCCGTAATTTAGCGAATCGGATTGCACATCTGCGCAAATTACTTCCAGCCGACCTGGGCTTTTAGAATGGCGAGAGTGGGTTTGTTCGATGTAGAGCGGATTTACATCAATTGCCACGATCCGCTTAACCGTTGTCTCCTCCACTCGTAACTATGCTCAGGCAGGCTCGACGGCGACACCCAGCCCTTTTGCAGCTTGGCGCACGCGCTCGTCGAGGCTCAGCAGTC
>NZ_JAMFRV010000591.1 GCF_026224925.1 Pseudomonas sp.
ATGTTCATGCGACGTGAATGTGTCCTTACAACGCCGCAGCCAGCCGCGAACCCTGATCAATTGCACGTTTGGCATCCAACTCAGCCGCCACGTCTGCGCCGCCAATCAGGTGCACGTTCTGCCCAGCCTCGACCAGCCCGTCATACAGCTCACGCAACGAGTCCTGGCCGGCGCAGATCACGATGTTATCCACAGGCAGAATTTGCTCCTCGCCTTCGCCGATACGGATGTGTAGGCCTGCGTCGTCAATTTTCAGGTACTCAACACCGTTGAGCATCTGCACATGCTTGTTCTTCAAACCGGTGCGGTGAATCCAGCCGGTGGTTTTACCTAAACCGTCGCCGACTTTGGAAGTCTTGCGCTGCAACAGGAACACCTGACGCGCCGGCGCATGGGGTTCGGCTTTGATCCCCGCCACACCACCACGGGCTTCCAGCGCCAGGTCGATGCCCCACTCTTTCCAGAACGCCGTGCGATCGAGACTGGTGGACACGCCTTGATGCACCAAGTATTCCGACACGTCGAAACCAATCCCGCCAGCACCGATCACCGCCACACTTTTGCCAACTGGCTTACGGCCCAGAATCACGTCGATATAACTCAACACCTTGGCATTCTCGACGCCAGGAATCGCTGGCGTACGCGGTGCAATACCGGTCGCCAGAATAATCTCGTCATAACCAGCACCCACCAAGTCGCTGACCGCTACCCGCGTGTTCAAACACACCTCAACACCGGTGGTTTGCAGCTTGCGCGCGAAGTAACGCAGGGTCTCAGAGAACTCCTCTTTACCCGGCACACGCTTGGCGATGTTGAACTGGCCGCCAATCTCGCTGGCCGAATCAAACAGCGTCACCTGATGCCCGCGCTCAGCGGCCACCGTCGAGGCAGCTAACCCCGCAGGACCGGCGCCGATCACCGCGATCTTTTTGATCTGCTGCACCGGTAGGTAATTGAGTTCGGTTTCGTGGCAGGCACGTGGATTAACTAAACAACTGGTGAGTTTGCCGCCGAAGGTATGGTCGAGGCAGGCCTGGTTGCAGCCGATGCAAGTGTTGATTTCGTCGCTGCGACCCGCCGCAGCCTTGTTGACGAAATCAGCGTCCGCCAAAAATGGCCGCGCCATGGACACCATGTCGGCGTCGCCTTCGCTGAGAATCCGCTCGGCGACTTCCGGGGTGTTGATGCGGTTAGTGGTGATCAGCGGAATCTTCACCGAGCCGCGCAATTTGGCCGTAACTTTGCTGAACGCGGCGCGGGGTACTTTGGTGGCGATGGTTGGAATACGCGCTTCGTGCCAACCAATGCCGGTGTTGATGATCGTCGCCCCGGCCTGCTCGATGGCTTGTGCCAATTGCACGACTTCTTCCCAAACACTACCGCCCGCAACCAGATCGAGCATCGACAGACGATAAATAATAATGAAGTTCGGCCCGACCGCTTCACGCACGCGGCGCACGATTTCTACCGGCAGGCGCATGCGGTTTTCGTAACTGCCGCCCCAACGGTCAGTGCGGTGGTTCGTGTGCGCGACCAGAAACTGGTTAATGAAATAACCTTCCGAACCCATAATCTCGACGCCGTCGTATTCGGCACTCTGCGCCAAGGTCGAACAGGTGACGAAATCCTGAATCTGCTTCTCGATGCCCTCCTCGTCCAGCTCTTTAGGCGTGAACGGGTTGATCGGCGCTTGAATCGCGCTGGGTGCCACTTGTTTCGGGCTGTAGGCATAACGCCCGGCGTGCAGAATCTGCATACAGATCTTGCCGCCCGCCTCATGCACGGCCTTGGTCACAATGCGATGTTTTTCAGCCTCCTCGACCGTGGTCAACTTGGCCGCGCCGGAGTACACCCCACCCTCATCGTTAGGACCAATACCGCCGGTAACCATCAGGCCAACGCCACCGCGCGCGCGCTCGGCAAAATAGGCCGCCATGCGCTCGAATCCGCCCGGCTTTTCCTCAAGGCCTGTGTGCATCGACCCCATCAAGGTACGGTTGCGCAATGTGGTGAAACCGAGGTCTAGTGGTGCCAGTAAATGCGGGTACAGGGTGGCGGACATAAAAACTCCATCAAGCACGATCACGGGATGCGGGGCCCTCAATGAGGCCGCCGTCAATTATTCAGGTCGGATGCAACACCCCTGCGGATGTCAGGTTCACATCGAACTGCTCATGATGCCGACATTAAAGAGCTGCCGGACCACACTCAATGCCTGAAAGTGACAACTTAATGATCCAATCGTACAGCGAGGGTTGGCAAGCGCTGCCGGGCGCCCTACCCTAGTCAGTGAACCCTGCACACGGCTGCTCTTTGTGTCCCCCTTGCGCAAAACCTTTAATACCATCGTCGTCCTGCTGTTGATCGCGATGGTCATCAGCTACGCACTCTGGACCGGGCAGCGTCCCGTGAGTCTCTACCTCTCCGATTTGCGTATTCAACTGACGGTGAATGACGGCCAACCGGGCGAGCGCGGCAATTTGCTAGGCATTCAGCCGGAACTGTCCCCCAGCGATTATCAAAGCCGCGAGCACCTGCGACGCAAACTTGCCGCTTATCTGCAGCAAGCTCGGGATAAAGGCCTGATAAACAGCAAAACCATCGTGGTTCTGCCTGAGCACGTTGGCACTTGGCTGTTGGCCAGCGGCGAGAAGGATCAGCTGTATCAATCGACAACACTCAAAGAAGCCATGAATTGGCTATCAGTGAGCAACCCACTGCAATTCCTTCACGCGCTGATTCAAGCCAAAGGCCGCAGCCGTATCGACGACGCTTACCTGAGAATGAAAGCGCAGGCCATGGCCGATGATTACCAGGCGCTGTTCGGTGGTCTGGCGAAAACCTTCGGTGTCACGCTGGTGGCGGGCTCGATTGTGCTGCCGGACCCCAGCGTCAACGACGGCCAACTGCACATCGGTCGTGGCCCGTTGTACAACAGCAGTGTGGTGTTCGGCACTGACGGCTTACCCATCGGCCAGCCGCAACGTCAGTTGTACCCAAATTTCACCGAGCGCAACTACATCCAACCCGCGCCCACAGCGGAGCTGAATGTGGTGGACACGCCTGCAGGGCGCCTGGGCGTATTGATCGGCAGCGACAGCTGGTACCCCGGCAATTACGCCCAACTGAACAAGAAAGGCGCGCAGTTGATCGCCGTTCCAGCCTTCGTCGTCGGTAACGGCCTGTGGTCCAAGCCATGGCGTGGGTTTAGAAGCGCGTCGACCCCTGCTGAAGTCAGCCTCAAGCCGGGTGAAGTCAGCGAAGGCGAAGCGTGGCGCAGACTGACCTTGACCGGTGCAGAGCCGGGCAGCAGCGCACAGGCCGGGGTCTGCGTGTTCTTGCGCGGCCAGTTCTGGGATCAGGGCAGCTCCGGCCACAGTTTTGCCAACCGCCATGGATCAACCGGCGTCAATCAAATCAGTGACGATCAGCCAAGGCACATCGCCCACTTGATCAACCTGTGGTTGTAGGCCGATGAATCCGCCACGGGTGCGTTTAGGTGATTTGTCGGTGGGATTTGTTCACAGCCTGGCTGACGCCGTGCGCAGTTACGGCCAAGACCCGGAACCTTTGCTCGAGCAATATGGCCTCGATCCGGCGCGGCTGGCCGAGCCCGGTGCACGCTTGTCGATCCCGCGATACATGCGCCTGGGCCACGCAGCCATTCAATTGACCGGCGAACCGGGTCTGGGTTTACGCATGGGCCGATTGAGCCGCATCAGTCAGGCAGGTTTGGCCGGTGTTACCGCGGCGCAAGCACCGACCGTGCGTGAGGCAGCTCGTTGCCTGATCCGTTTCGAAGCGTTGTATGGCTCTAACTATCGCGGGCAATCCAGCTTTTATGAGGATGCCCACGGCGCGTGGCTGCGTTTCTACTCCATCAGCCCGTACAACGCATATAACCGATTCGTCGTGGACTCGATTATGGCCAGTTGGATTCAGCAACTGTCGAGCGTTGCCGGTTGCCGTTTGCTTGCGGAGAAACTCGACATCGAGTTTTCAGAACCGCCTTACGTCGAGGCCTACCGAGAGTTGAGCGACACCGTGGTGAGTTTTGGTGCGCAAGCCAATCAACTGCGACTGAGCCAGGAAAGCCTAGGCCTGCGTAATCCTGAGCATTGCCCCAGCACGTGGCGGCATTTGCTGATGCTGTGTGAGAAAGAGCTGGAGCAGTTGACCCGCACGCGGCGTTTGCGTGAACGCATCACTCAGTTGCTGGGGCCGTTGTTGAATGGGGGGCGGGAACCAGATCTGGAGGAAGTGGCAGCACGACTGAAGCTGCCGACCTGGACCTTGCGTCGCAAGCTGGCTGAAGAAGGGACGCAATTTCGGGCAATTCTGAACGACACCCGACGGGATCTGGCGATGACCTACATC
>NZ_JAMFRV010000592.1 GCF_026224925.1 Pseudomonas sp.
CCTTGGCTTGATAGCCGCGCGCGCTGATTTACTCAAATTTCAGGCATTAAAAAGCCCGATAACTACATCGGGCCAGGGTTGGCCAGGCAGGCCGGATAATCTGTGGCGATCCTTGCGCAAGGCAGGGAAGGCACTGAGCGTTGAGTCTGCCGCTTTACAAGCGCCTGATTCGTCAGTGCGCAGAATGTAGACCTTCTCGCAGCGTTTGTCTTGTTGCTCGCCTCTTTTTTATCCACTGATAGCTAAGTCGCCCTGAAAAGGTGCAAAAACTGGCTGCGCGTATCCATTATTATTTGAATGAATATTGTTATATCCAAGCATCATCAAACTTGCGGCCGCTACGGGGTGCACCGATAGCCGGTGAGCAGTTCTGCGCGATCACTGGCATTTTGCCCAATTGACAATTGGCAGAAATTCCGTGATGGTGTCCATACCCAAATCAAACGGGCGTATGAAATGAGCGTTTGCATCTTAAAACGCTCTTCCAAAATCCCGAGTATCGCGTCGGCGGGTTGGCTAGGTAGTTTGGCGGTAGCAACGGCGGCAACGCTTTCGTCACGTCAACTTGTAGCGTCCAGCGCGTATTGTTCAGCTTCCATATCGTGGAGATCAGTTGATGATTTACGAAGGTAAAGCCATCACGGTTCAGGCTCTTGAAAGTGGTGTTGTCGAACTGAAGTTCGATCTCAAGGGCGAGTCCGTCAACAAGTTCAACCGTCTAACCCTAAACGAACTGCGTCAGGCTGTTGATGCCATCAAGGCCGACGGTTCGATCACTGGTGTGATCGTTAGCAGTGGCAAAGACGTGTTCATCGTCGGCGCCGACATCACCGAGTTCGTCGAGAACTTCAAGTTGCCGGATGCTGAGCTGGTGGCTGGCAACCTCGAAGCCAACAAAATCTTCAGCGATTTCGAAGACCTCGGTGTTCCTACCGTGGCAGCAATCAATGGCATCGCATTGGGCGGCGGTTTTGAAATGTGCCTGGCGGCTGACTTTCGGGTTATGTCGGACAGCGCCAAAATCGGTCTGCCTGAAGTAAAGCTGGGCCTCTACCCAGGTTTCGGCGGTACCGTCCGTTTGCCGCGCCTGATCGGTGCTGATAACGCCATCGAGTGGATTGCTTCGGGCAAGGAAAACCGTGCTGAAGACGCGCTGAAAGTAGGTGCAGTCGATGCCGTGGTTGCTCCGCAGAAACTTGCCGAAGCGGCGATGGACCTGATCAAACGTGCCATTTCTGGCGAGTTCGATCACAAAGCCCGGCGTCAGCCGAAGCTGGACAAGCTCAAACTCAACGCCATCGAACAGATGATGGCGTTCGAAACCGCCAAGGGTTTTGTGGCTGGCCAAGCCGGCCCGAACTACCCGGCACCGGTCGAAGCTATCAAGACCATCCAGAAAGCCGCCAACTTTGGCCGTGACAAGGCGCTGGAAATCGAAGCAGCCGGCTTCGTTAAAATGGCCAAAACGTCTACTGCGCAGAGCCTGATCGGTCTGTTCCTGAACGATCAGGAACTGAAGAAAAAAGCCAAGATCTACGATGAAGTCGCTAACGACGTGAAACAGGCAGCCGTGCTCGGCGCCGGGATCATGGGCGGCGGCATTGCCTATCAGTCGGCTGTCAAAGGCACGCCGATCCTGATGAAGGACATCCGTGAAGACGCCATTCAATTGGGTCTGAACGAAGCGTCGAAACTGCTGGGCAACCGCGTCGACAAGGGGCGTTTGACCTCGGCGAAGATGGCCGTTGCGCTAAATGCGATCCGCCCTACGCTGTCCTACGGCGATTTTGGCACCGTGGACTTCGTGGTTGAAGCGGTGGTCGAGAACCCAAAAGTCAAGCAAGCAGTGTTGGCGGAAGTCGAAGGTCAGGTTAAGGACGACACGATTCTGGCGTCGAACACCTCGACTATTTCCATCAGTCTGTTGGCCAAAGCCCTCAAGCGCCCGGAAAATTTCGTTGGTATGCACTTCTTTAACCCCGTGCACATGATGCCGCTGGTTGAAGTCATTCGTGGCGAGAAATCCAGTGAAGTTGCAGTGGCAACCGCTGTGGCCTACGCCAAAAAAATCGGCAAGAACCCGATCGTGGTCAACGATTGCCCGGGCTTCCTGGTTAACCGCGTGTTGTTTCCTTATTTCGGTGGTTTCGCCAAATTGGTCAGCGCCGGAGTGGACTTCGTTCGCATCGACAAGGTTATGGAAAAGTTCGGCTGGCCAATGGGCCCGGCGTACCTGATGGACGTGGTCGGTATCGACACCGGCCACCACGGTCGCGATGTCATGGCCGAAGGCTTCCCTGACCGCATGAAGGACGACCGTCGTTCCGCGGTAGACGTGCTTTACGAAGCCAATCGTCTGGGTCAGAAAAACGGCAAGGGTTTCTACGCCTACGAGATGGACAAGAAGGGCAAGCCGAAGAAGGTCACGGATGCCGCGGTACTTGAAGTCCTCAAGCCGATTGTCTACGAACAACGCGAAGTGTCCGACGACGATATTATCAACTGGTTGATGATCCCGCTGTGCCTGGAAACGGTTCGTTGCCTGGAAGACGGCATCGTTGAAACCGCCGCTGAAGCCGATATGGGCTTGATCTACGGTATCGGTTTCCCTCTATTCCGTGGCGGCGCGCTGCGTTACATCGACTCGGTTGGTGTGGCTGAATTCGTTGCCCTGGCTGACAAATATGCTGATCTGGGTGCTTTGTACCACCCCACCGCGAAGCTGCGTGAGATGGCTAAAAATGGCCAGAGCTTCTTCGGTTAAGCGCCCAACGACTGAGAGGAATTTATGAGCTTGAATCCGAGAGACGTCGTGATTGTTGACTTCGGTCGCACCCCGATGGGCCGCTCCAAGGGTGGCATGCACCGTAATACCCGTGCAGAAGACATGTCTGCGCACCTGATCAGCAAGCTGCTGGAACGCAACGTCAAGGTTGACCCTTCGGAAGTCGAAGACGTGATCTGGGGCTGCGTAAACCAGACGATGGAACAGGGCTGGAACATTGCCCGCATGACCTCGCTGCTGACTCAGATTCCGCACACAGCAGCTGCGCAGACGGTTAGCCGTCTATGCGGTTCGTCCATGAGTGCGCTGCACACTGCAGCGCAAGCCATCATGACGGGCAATGGTGATGTGTTCGTGGTGGGTGGTGTTGAACACATGGGTCACGTCAGCATGATGCACGGCGTGGACCCGAACCCGCACATGTCGCTGTACGCCGCCAAAGCGTCGGGCATGATGGGCTTGACCGCTGAGATGCTCGGTAAAATGCACGGCATTACCCGTGAAGCCCAGGACGCTTTTGGTCTGCGTTCGCATCAGTTGGCTCACAAGGCAACGATCGAAGGCAAGTTCAAGGACGAAATCATCCCGATGCATGGGTATGATGAGAATGGCTTCCTGAAGATGTTCGACTATGACGAAACCATTCGTCCGGATACAACACTGGAAAGCCTTGCGGCCTTGAAGCCAGCCTTCAACCCTAAAGGTGGTACGGTAACAGCGGGTACTTCTTCGCAAATTACCGACGGTGCATCGTGCATGATCGTCATGTCGGCACAGCGAGCCCAAGACCTCGGCATTCAGCCTCTAGCGGTTATCCGCTCGATGGCTGTTGCGGGTGTGGACCCTGCAATCATGGGCTATGGTCCAGTACCTGCGACACAAAAAGCCCTGAAGCGTGCGGGTCTGGGTATCACCGATATCGACTTCTTCGAGCTTAACGAAGCCTTCGCTGCACAGGCCTTGCCGGTGCTGAAAGATTTGAAAGTGCTCGACAAGATGAACGAGAAGGTTAACCTGCACGGCGGCGCAATTGCTCTCGGCCACCCATTTGGGTGTTCCGGAGCACGTATCTCAGGTACGTTGCTGAACGTCATGAAGCAGAATGGCGGCAACCTTGGCGTTGCAACCATGTGCATCGGTCTCGGTCAGGGCATTGCCACTGTCTTCGAACGCGTTTAACGGTTCGTTTGATGGAAGCCGGGGCCACGTGCCCCGGCTTTTGTTTTTATGAAAAGCTGGTTTTTGAAAAAAAGTTGTGTTTCAAGAAAATTTATTTTCAGGTTTCATTTTCGAGGGCAGCCACATGCAGTTACAGCCAGGACTCTACCGCCATTACAAGGGCCCTGAGTACCGTGTATTCAGCATTGCCCGGAACTCCGAAACTGAAGAGGAATTCGTGTTCTATCAAGCCCTCTATGGCGATTACGGCCTTTGGGTCCGCCCCTTGAGCATGTTCCTGGAGTCCGTCGAGGTTGACGGCGAACAGGTGCCACGCTTTGCTCTGGTTCAAGTCGAACCGAGTCTGTTTTCAAGGCCTTCAGGAGAGATCGCGCAGTAGCCTGTGCTTGACCTCGCCTTATTGCCACTATATATAGCGGTGCCTCGACAGGGCACCAAGCGCCTTTCATTTCTAAATTCAGGAATTTTCTGATCCATGGGCAAATCGCTGGTCATCGTGGAATCCCCGGCTAAGGCCAAGACCATCAACAAGTACTTGGGTAACCAGTACGTGGTGAAGTCGAGTATCGGCCATATCCGAGACTTGCCCACCAGCGGTTCGGCTAGCGCCAGCAAAGAGCCTGCTGCCAAGCGCGGCAAAGCTGCTGTGGGCGAAGTGCCTGCCCTGACGCCTAAAGAAAAGGCCAAGCGCCAGCTTGTGTCGCGGATGGGTGTCGATCCTGATCATGGCTGGAAAGCCAAGTACGAAATCCTTCCTGGTAAAGAGAAGGTGATCGAGGAGCTGCGCCGGCTTGCCAAAGATGCTGACATCATCTATCTCGCAACCGACTTGGATCGCGAGGGGGAAGCCATTGCCTGGCACCTGCGCGAAGCCATCGGTGGTGACGACAGCCGCTATAAGCGCGTGGTGTTCAACGAGATCACCAAGAAGGCGATCCAGGAAGCGTTCTCCAAGCCAGGCGAACTCGATATCGATCGGGTCAATGCTCAGCAGGCTCGCCGTTTCCTCGACCGTGTCGTGGGTTACATGGTCTCGCCGCTGCTCTGGCAGAAAGTGGCCCGTGGTCTGTCGGCCGGCCGCGTGCAATCGGTTGCGGTGAAGCTGGTCGTAGAGCGCGAACGCGAGATCCGTGCGTTCAACCCTGAAGAATACTGGGAAATACACGCAGACCTCGGCACCGCCAAAGGCGCCAATGTGCGTTTCGAAGTGGCCCGTGAAAACGGCGAAGCCTTCAAGCCGCTAAATGAAACCACGGCCATGGCTGCGCTTGAGAAGCTCAAGGCTTCCAGCTACAGCATCGTCAAGCGCGAAGATAAGCCGACCAGCAGCAAGCCGTCGGCGCCGTTTATCACGTCCACATTGCAACAGGCTGCCAGTAATCGCCTGGGTTACGGCGTGAAGAAAACCATGATGATGGCCCAGCGCTTGTACGAAGCGGGCTACATCACTTACATGCGTACCGACTCGACCAACCTGTCGGTCGATGCCGTTACCATGGCGCGCAGCTATATTGAAACTGAATTCGGCAAGAAGTACCTGCCGGAATCGCCGAACGTCTACAGCAGTAAAGAAGGCGCACAAGAGGCTCACGAAGCGATTCGTCCGTCTGACGTCAATACCCATCCGAGCAAGCTGACGGGTATGGAGCGTGACGCTGAGCGCCTCTACGAGCTGATCTGGCGCCAATTCGTGGCGTGCCAGATGCCACCGGCGCAATACCTGTCGACTACCGTCAGTGTCGCGGCTGGGACCTTTGAGCTGCGCGCCAAGGGCCGCATCCTTAAGTTCGACGGTTATACCCGCGTTCTGCCGCAGATGGCCAAGCCAGGCGACGACGACGTATTGCCTGACATGGGGCAGGGCGACACGCTCAAACTGAACAAGCTTGATCCGACGCAACACTTTACCAAGCCGCCTGCGCGTTACTCGGAAGCGAGCCTGGTCAAGGAAATGGAAAAGCGCGGAATCGGCCGTCCATCGACCTACGCGGCGATCATTTCGACCATTCAGGATCGAGGTTACGTGGCGCTGCATAACCGCCGCTTCTATTCGGAAAAAATGGGCGATATCGTTACCGGACGCTTGTCCGAGAGCTTCGCTAACCTCATGGACTACGGTTTTACCGCAGGCATGGAAGAGAACCTCGATGACGTCGCTCAAGGTCAGCGTGACTGGAAAAGCGTGCTTGATGAGTTCTACGGCGATTTCAAGAAAAAACTCGAAGTAGCTGAAGCTGCGGACAGCGGTATGCGCGCCAACCAGCCGGTGATGACTGATATCGCCTGTAAGGTCTGCGGTCGTCCGATGCAGATCCGTACCGCGTCCACCGGTGTATTCCTCGGTTGCTCCGGTTACAGCCTGCCGCCAAAAGAGCGCTGCAAGGCAACGATCAATTTGACGCCTGGCGACGAGATCGCCGAGGACGACGAGGGCGAGTCTGAATCCCGTGTACTGCGCGGCAAGCATCGCTGCCACATCTGCAACACGGCGATGGATGCGTACCTGCTGGACGAAAAGCGCAAGCTGCATATCTGCGGCAATAACCCCGACTGCGTGGGTTATGAAGTCGAAGAAGGCACTTACCGGATTAAAGGCTATGAAGGCCCAAGCCTGGAATGTGACAAGTGCGGCAGCGAAATGCAGCTCAAGACCGGTCGTTTCGGTAAGTTCTTCGGTTGCACCAACCCTGAGTGCAAGAACACGCGCAAATTGCTGAAAAGCGGTGAAGCAGCAGGGCCGAAGATGGACCCGGTGAAAATGCCGGAGTTGAAATGCGAGAAGGTTACCGATACGTATATCTTGCGTGACGGTGCCTCGGGTCTGTTTCTGGCTGCCAGTCAGTTTCCGAAAAACCGTGAAACCCGTGCGCCACTGGTGATCGAGATCGTTCCGCACAAGGACGAGATCGATCCTAAGTACCACTTCCTCTGCGACGCGCCGAAGAAGGATCCGGACGGGCACCCTGCGGTGATACGTTACAGCCGCAAGACCAAAGAGCAATATGTGCAGACCGAAGTGGAAGGCAAGCCAACCGGTTGGCGAGCGTTTTACGATGGCAAGGCTTGGAAGGTCGAAGACAAGCGTTGATGTGAGTACCTGACGCATTGTCGTCAGGTAGCCCTTTCAGCGGTCGGATGCTGGCTCGCCCGGTGCGCATAAAAGCGTGTTGCGCGAGCCAGATTTGCTTTGCGCTCAGTTGTTCTAAATTGTTTGTGATGGCTAAAACCTGTTTTGATGGAGAATCCCGCCATGGCCCATGAGCTCTATACCCGCACCAATCAGAAAATATTTTTCGCCGGACTCGCCCTTGAAGCGCTTGGTAAGGCTGAAGAAAGCCGAGCGATGAATGCCCAGGCGCAAATTCAGGCCCAGCGCGAATGCGCGTTGTTTCACCTGTATGGCGCCCTGCTGGGTTTGTGCCACGAGATCGCAGGCTTTTATCGCCTGCCTCAAGCGAATGCTCCGCGGGCAGAAACGCTGTTGACAGAGGATGTGCTGAAGTCGATCTCCATTCCCGAGTTGGCAGAATTGATCGAATTGGCTCAGCATTCAGAAACTTGGCTAGCGCAAATGCTGGCGGCCTATAACGCGCTGTTCCAACCGCCGCGTGAGCCGAAGAAGCCTAAGGGTGATGTTACCCAGCCAATGATCATTGCTATTAGCGTGGGTGAAGAGCCTGCGCCCGAGCTGACTCGTAGCGAAATGGAGAGCTGGCGACAGCAGCTCAAGGGCCTGACGGTTCGTTTTCGCGAAGGGCTTAGTGAGTGCTGATTGATCGATGGACTAGGGGTTGAGTCGACTGGCTGGTACAATGCTGGCCTTTCGTGGAGAGCAGATAGCTATGCCAACGTCCTTTTTAGAAATTGTCGAGTTGCCTGACGGCCGTATTGAACTGCGCCGCGCTGAGGACGAGGGGTCCTTGGTTACGTTGGATTTCTCTGCAGATGCCAAAGTTTTCCTGCAAGGTCAGCACGTTGAAGTCGCCAAAGCCATGCTGAGTGTCGGCGTGCAGATGGCCGGACGTCTCGCGGAAGGCGATCTTGATAAGCACGATGGCCCGCGCGTTCTCCATTGATTGATAGGCCTGCATTGATCTTGAGCCGTCGGATCGGGGCTGATCACTCAGCCTAGGCGGATATTCAAGCTTTGAGCGTCCCCCGTCTTTGCAGCGCCGATCAATTGTTGGCGCCCCACGCCATTGATCGGGTTGATCCAGCTGACCACAGTATGGCTGCGGCCTAACTTCAATGCCTCGCAGGTCAACTGCAGCGCAGTTTGAGTACCGCGTGGTTGCAGCAAAAGAATGCGCTCCCGATTAAGTCCCGCGTCTCGCAGCCAAGTCTGGGTCAGGCTCGACGGCGGCGCGATCAGCGTCAGCCACCGTGCGTCTTGATCCTGGCTCAATTCCCGTAGAATAGGCGCTAAAAGATTGAGGCAGTTCCCGGCCGCGCCGCGCAAAGACAGTTCACTAAAAGCTTCTGGCTCTGTGTTCCAGGGCGTTTCGACCACATCTGTAAGTAACGGGGCGATGGGCTGTGCCATAAATGCCTCGAACAGTGGTAATTGAGCATGCTGTGGGGTGTGTGGGAACTGCATAACGTCTCCTTTAGCGGCGAATTACGCCGACGCTCAAGCCTTCGATCACCAGATCCTGATCTTTAAGGTTCACTTCGATAGGGGCGAAATCAGGGTTTTCAGCCATCAGCCAGACTTTACTGCCTTCGCGTTTAAAGCGTTTTACGGTGACTTCATCGCCGATTCGAGCCACGACGATCTGCCCATTCCGCGCTTCCCGGCAGGTATGTACGGCAATGAGGTCACCGTCGAGAATGCCGACATCTTTCATGCTCATGCCATGGACGCGTAACA